>JBFMDD010000017.1:0-10667 GCA_040754115.1 bacterium | reverse complement strand
ATTTGTCTGGATAAGCAATCTGGAAATTAATAAAGCTACTTTTAAAGAAATAGCTCAAGGAGGGAGGTTAAGATGGAAAACTGAAAACGAAGGCTTTAACACAATTTCCTCCTGATTTTTTCCCTCTACCAAACACTTTTGGCTGAATAAAAAAAATTTTATTCTTCAGACCTGAAAAAGATATAAAAACACTTGACAAATTTTTAAAAATATGTTATATTATAATTGCTCACTTCTCCTTCGCCCAATGCCGCGAGTGTTCCTGAAAGGTGGACGAGAGATGCGGCATTGGGTAAAATAGTATTTTCTCCCAGTAGGTTGGATTATTTCTCCATTAAAAATTCATTCCCAGAAAGGGGATTTTATATACATTTTTTATTACTTACTTAAGTTGAAAATAAGGAGATAATTTAAAATGGAATTGAGATGTTATTACTGTGAATCTATTATTAAGGGAAAAGCTTACTTAGAGGTAGTTTTTAAAGGGAATGTGATTGGTTACATTTGTAAAAAGTGTGAAGAAAATTAAAATAGGAGGAGGGAGTAAAGAAAGTAAAATGAAGAAGATGTTTGAAATTGTTCCAGTAGAGGGGAGTAAAAACTTAGTTGAACTTACCATGAAAAAAGGTTTTAAGCTACAAGTAGATAAAAAAGAGAGGATTTTTGTAAAATTTGTAATGATGGTGCTTCATTATGGAGGGGAATCAGCTACTTATTTTGCTCCTTTTTTAGGCTTTACTGATAGGGCATTCCACAATATAAAGGAAAATTTTAAGGAAAGGGGAATTCAATCACTATTTCATGGCAACCATGGTAAACAAAATGCCCGTAAGATAACAGATGAACATCGTGGTAAAATTTTGACATTGATAGTTCAAAATCCAACAGAGTCTAATCGAGTGATTGCAGATAAGTTTAATGAGCAAGGAGATCTGAAGATAGGCTTTAGAAGTGTAGAAAGATTGCGTAACCAATATAAGTTATTAAAGAAGAAAAAGAAAAAATAATAGAGAAATTCAATGATACCTCCTTGTAACTTTGAAGGCTTGCGGATAAATTTGAGTGTTGATTTTATTAGTGTTCACAAGTAGAAAGTTCTTTCTTCACACACCATTCTTGGTAAATGGGTGATGGTTAAGATGTCGGTATGGTTTAGTGGTTAGAAAGTAGGTTTTGTCTCTCCTTTCATTGTAATTTATCCCGGTGCTGGATGAACTGGTGTTACCAACTTCATCACTCAACCCTGGCCTGTCGCCAGGACAGGCTTCCATACTGACTTCCTAACCTTAACCATTTATCCGAAGACCTTCACTTTCTTGTTTTAAAACACAGAATGCTACAAACAGATTGCTCCTACGGAGCTTTATTTATATTAGCTCCAGAGGAGCAGTCTGTTTGGAGAAAGATTATATTCTTACAACATAATTAGCTCCAGAGGAGCGACCTGTTTATTCTTTTTCTCACCCTAACCGCACAGGTCGAAAAAGTGTGCCTACACATTTACTCAAAAATGTAGCAACAAAAGAGTGTATGTACCTTTTATCTATAGGGAAAATAGAGGGCGGGGATGAATTTTAAAGAAGGTATTTTTCTTCTAACAGTAGAGGAAGTAGCAGATATTCTTCGCCTCCAACCAGTAGCAATAGTTAAGATGTTCTATTCAGGCCAGATACGTTCAATCAGGATAGGAGCTAAGACCATTCGAGTGAGAAAAACTGAACCTTATAGATATATTAATGCAAAAGAAAGTCAACGGCTTTATACTAAAGGAATGAAATTTAAAAATATAGGTGATTTTAAAAATGCAATTGCCTGCCTTAAAGACGCTACCAGTATCTACACACTAAATAAACCTGCCCATTTTGAATTAGGCAAAATTTATTATGATAATATAAAAAAAGACAAAATATATTATGATTTAGCTAAACAGAGATTTGAGAAGGGATTAGAAATTGATTTTGAAGATAGAAATACACATTTATATCTATCTAAAATGAAAATAATTCCTCAAAAATTAAACTTTCACAATCCATACCAGATGGAAGAAGAATTGCTATCTATAAAAGATTTAGCAGATGCATTCAGAGTAGAATACTTGAAAGCTTATGAGATGGTTATAAACGATGAAATTAGAGGAGTATATATTGGTAGATGGAAAATTAGAAAAACACAAGTGTATAAGTATCTTGACAAACAAGAAAGTGAGTTATTTTATAAACTAGCTATGAATGAAAAAGAAGTTGGGAGAATAGACGATGCTATTGAGTACTTTAAAGAGTCAACTCGAATTTATCCACTACATAAAAATGCTCACTTACAACTTGCTGAAATCTACCTACAAAAGACAAAATTTGATAAGATTTACAAATTATGGGCACTTGATAGATTTAAGAAAGCATTTAATGTTGATACTGAAGATTTAGAAGTTAAAGATAAGATAAAGGAGTTAGAAAGAACCATTTAGCACCTCTCTATGTTCTCCTGAAAATAGCGATCAGTGGTCAGTGATCATAGGTTGTTCTTATATATATTCTACGATATTTCTACAAACCTGTCGCTCCTCTGGAGCTAATCTGAATAAAGCTCCGTAGGAGCGACCTGTTTTTAGTAGTAGTAGAGCTTGAATATCTTATCTATGGAAAGTTTCTTGCCTCTTATTTAAACCTATTTCACAGGTCGACTATTTTTAAGCCTTTTTAAACACCGAAAAACGCGAAAAAAAGATATTTCCCTCTCTGTAAACTCTTGCGTCTCTGCGGTAAATTACCACCTGAACGGTTACAAAAGTGGGAATGAGATTCCCATCTTGATAGGGGGAATACATTTTGTGGGTGAAGACAAAGATGAACCATCAAGATAAATTAAAGACAAAGTTAATTCTTAATCCATTTGCAGGTAAAAAAAGACTTGATAAAGAAATTGAGACTATAAGAAAAATACTAACTTCAGAAAAATTAGATTTTGAGTTAGCCTTCACTCAAAAACCTAAAGATGGAATATATTTAGCACAAAAGGCAGTAGAGGAAGGTTTTAATCTAATAGTTGCTGTTGGTGGAGATGGAACAATAAATGAAGTGGTAAATGGGATAATTGATTTTGAAGAGGTTATTTTAGGAATCATACCCATTGGTTTAGGAAATGATTTTGCATGGATGATTGGGCTTGGTCCAAAAGATATTGAGAAGGCATGCAAAACACTATCCAATGGCACTGTTAAAAAGATTGATGTAGGTGTGGTAAATAATAGATATTTTGTTAATGGTGTAGGAATAGGATTTGATGCACAGGTAGCTAAAGAAAGACTAAAATACAAAGGGATGTTGAGTGGATTGGGATTATATTTATATGCAGTCATGAAAACATTATTTAAATATAAATCTATCCAGGCAAATATTAAGTTAGATGATAAAGAGATCAATATAAACTTATTACTCATAGCCATAGGAGTGGGGAAAAGGTGTGGTGGAGGATTCTTACTTACTCCAGAAGCTGAGCTTGACGATGGATTATTTGATGTATGTGTTATCCAACAAATAGGTAAGTTGAAAGCACTATGTAGCTTACCTAAAACATTAAAAGGAATTCATACTACCATGCCAGAAGTAAATATGTATCGGGCTAAACAAATTATTGTAAATTTACCAGTTCCATTAACAGGGCATGTAGATGGTGAAATTATAGAAGGAAATACATATCAAATTGGACTATTACCTAAAAAACTAAAAGTAATGTATCCGATTTAAGAGAACAAGCTTTGATATACTGGACACTGCCATTAACTGAGCTATTTAGGGATGGTTTATTTTCATCGTTTTCACGGTGATTTCTTTTGGAAATTAGAAATTAGAAATTAGGTCTTCACTTCTTTCCCCAATTTCTAATTTCATATCCATTTTTTAACCGCAAGCTTTCACGCTAAAGTGAACCGTTTCTAAAATCGCAATTTGTAACAGTGTTGAGTATACCTTATCCATAACATATTGCAACTCATAACTAATAAACTTGTTTCTTATTACCTTGTTGTCAACAATTTTCACTTGACATTTTTAATATTTTATGGTAAGTTATTAAACAATAAGGGAGGGACATAAAACTTTTAAAATGTAAAAGAAAGATTGATTTTTCACTTTACATTTATCGAGACGGTTCACTTTTGTTTGAAAGCTTGCGGATAGAAAAGAGAGTTGAAATTGGGAATTGGAAATTCGAAATTAGAAATTAGGGAGAGAAGTAAAAGCCCAATTTCTAATTTCCAATTTCAATTTTCTGTGGATGCTTACAAATAAATATCCGAAAGAAATCATAGGGAAAACGATAAAATGAACCGTCCCCATTTATCTCATGAAGGGGGAGACACATCTGATGGAAGCAAACATGTCCCTTGCTTTGAGTACATTTGTAGCAGGAGTAGTTAATCTCCTTTTAGTTGGATTTGTTCTTTTTAGAGTAAGAAAGCCCAAAGGAAATAATATATTAATATTATACGGAATAATCTTAGCGGGATGGAATTTTGCATCCATAGGGGTATATTTTTCTTTAAGTGTAGAATGGGCATTAATCTGGCTAAAATTATATTATATAAGTTTAGTCTTTATTCCATCCCTCTTCTTTCATTTGGTATTAACTACTATTGCAGACCATCGACTAATTACCAAAAGGGTATGTCAAGGAGGATACTTTTTAAGTTATTTGTTTCTTATCCTAAGTGCAATAGGAATGATGAGTCATGATGTTAATTATATTAACGGTTGTTATTATCCAATAGGAGAAAGGGGGGATTTTTTATTCTTTGTCTTCTTTATATCAACAGGAGTATATAGCCTTTTACTTTTAGCCAATAGAAGGGTTACAACTAATAACACTATTGAAAAAAACCAATTGCGATGGTTATTTGTAGGAGGATATATAAATATCTTAGGAATAAGTAGTAATTTACTTTGTTTTGAAAGTGGTAAGATATATCCAGCAGGACATTTAGCTACCGCTATTTATCCTTTAATAGTGGGTTATGCTATTGTTAGACATGGTTTAATTACTATTGAAACTAAAAAGATTGAAGTTTTTGGAAGGAAATTTATCTACTTATTAGTAAGTGCTGGTATATTTACTTTATTTTTGGTAATACTCCTGATTTTTGAGGTGATATTTAGAAAACTAATAGGTTATAATTCACTATTACCATCTATATTAATCATTTTGATATTAGCTTTTCTTTTTCAATTTATACGCGAGAAGACTCAATTCTTAGTTAATAGACATTTTCTTCACGAAAGACTTAATCAGGAAGATATGGTTAAAGAAATTAGTCGTAAAATCATTTCTATTTTTGATAAGGAGGTGTTGTTAGATACTTTTTTAAATTCTATAATAAATGTAATCCATATTCAGAATGCTTGCATAATTTTAGTTGATGAGTCAAAACACATCGCCCAGGTAACGAGGGCAATAGGAATAGATGTAATAAAAAAGAAAACGATGAGATTTAGTACTAATTCAGGACTAATTCTTTCATTAATTCAATCTAAAAAACCAATTATCAAAGGAAAGGAAGAGAATAAACTTGTAATCCAATGGCGTGAGATAAAAAAAGACCTTGATGCATTAAACGCAGTAATTTGTATCCCTCTAATTTGTAAAGATAAGTTATTAGGAGTATTAACATTAGGGGAAAAGATGTCTTTAGAACCATATAGAAAGGATGAAATAGAATTCCTTTTAATCCTGTGTAGTGAAGCTGGGGTAGCGATTGAAAATGCTATTCTTTATCAGGAGAAAATGAAGAATTTCCTGAATATTACTCAATCATTATTAGCTGCAGTGGAAGCAAAAGATCCTTACACTCATGGACACTGTAATAGAGTAGCTAAATATGCAGCTAATATCGCTCAAGAACTTGGGATGAGTCCAGAGGAGGTAGAAGTTACTAAGACAGCTGCTTTCTTGCATGACTTAGGTAATATCGGTGTCTTAGATCAAATACTTAGTAAAAAAGGTAGACTAACAACAGAAGAGTTTGAAAATGTTAAAAGACATACTATAATTGGAGCAAGAATATTAGAACCAATTTGTTTTAATAAAGAAATTATTGAAGGGATAAAGTCACATCATGAAAGAATAGATGGTAGTGGCTATCCAGAATCCCTAAGTGACAAAACAGTACCTTTAATTGCTAAAATTATCACTGTAGCCGATGTCTATGATGCAATGACTTCAATTCGACCTTATCGAAAAGCATTTACATCAGAAGATGCAATCTCAGAGCTTAAAAGAGGCTGCGGGTATCAATTTGATAGTAAAGTGGTAGCTGCATTTATTAAGGTTTTAAACAAAGAAATTAGAGCACCAAGAATATTACGCTATGAAAAAAGACATGAAAAAATTGCATAGGAAGAGAGTAGAAGGAAATGAGAAGAAGAGCAAGATAAGGAATAGACATAAATCTTTCTACTTGCTACTCTACTTTTAACAAAAAGGAGATTTTAAATGAAAAGATGTTATGAAGTTAGAGGATGTCCTGCAAGCCATTATTTAAATTGTGCAGCTTATCGCCAGGATATGAATTGCTGGGAAGTAGCAAATATACCTTGTTGTAAAAGAAATGATAAAGAGAGATGCTCACAATGCCCTATATATCAAACAGCAGTTGGGAAATCAGAAAAAACAGAGTAATAAAAAACAAAAGGTAACAACAATGGCAAGGAAAATAATCTTAAGTAGTTGTATAATATTCTTTTTAACCAATAATGCCTTTGGATCAAATAAAAGTAGTGAAGAGGACAATTGGGTAATATGTAAACCTATACCTCCTAAGGTATTCCCAGTGAATGGTAATCTTAATACTGTATTTACCTATACTATAACTTATACGGACCCAGAAAATTCAGCACCAAGCTTTATTGAAGTATGGATTGATGATAAAATATATCCGATGGAAAAGGTAGATAGATTAGATAATAATTATGCAGATGGCTGTATGTATCAATATAAAACTAAATTACAAGCAGGTACTCATAAATATTCCTTTGCTACATCAGATGGGATTATTAAAGTTAAAACACCTACTTTTAGTGGACCTATAGTTATGGAAGAAAACTATCCATATCCGGCTAAAGTAACTATTGATGAAGTAGACAGTAGACAGTAGACAGAGAACACTAACTACTGTTAAAAGGAGTAAGAGATGAATTTTACACTTGATGACCTATTACGAGAGTTGGTAAAAGAAGGTGGTTCTGATTTACACATTCGTGTAGGAGAACATCCATTTTTTAGAATCGATGGGAATATAACTCGAGCAAAAAAATTCCCAGTACTCTCTCAGGGAGATGCTAAAGAATTATTGTATAGTATCTTAAGTGAGGAACGGCAGAGAAGATTTGAGCAAACTCTTGAATTAGACCTATCTTATACTATTCCTGACTTAGCCCGATTTAGAGTTAATATCTTTCAACAAAGAAATTGTATTGGAGCAGTTTTGCGTTTGATACCTTTAAGAATACAAACAATTGATGAATTAGCACTACCTCATGTATTTAAACAACTGGCAATGATTCAACGAGGATTTATATTAGTTACAGGACCTACCGGAAGTGGTAAATCGACAACATTAGCCGCTATGATTGAGCACATAAATACTAACAAGAAAGGGAATATAATAACAATTGAGGATCCAATAGAATTTGTTCATACAGATAAATTATGTACTATTAACCAACGGGAAGTAGGAGTTGATGCCATTTCTTTTGCAGATGCCTTAAAGCATGTTATGCGTCAGAATCCTGATGTTATATTAGTAGGAGAGATGCGTGATTTAGAGACTATTTCATCCGCTATTACTGCTGCTGAAACTGGGGTTTTAGTCTTTGCTACAGTGCATACAAATAATGCTGTTCAAACAATAGATAGAATTATTGATGTTTTCCCTGTCGAACAACAGCAGCAGGTCAGACTTCAATTAGCAGTAACTCTGCAAGCCATCGTTTCACAAACTATACTCCCACGCGCTGATGGGAAAGGGAGGGTAGTAGCATTTGAAATTATGATAGCTATTCCTGCAATTAGAAGTCTAATTAGGGAAGGGAAGGCTCATCAAATGTATACTATTATTCAGTCCAGTGGTGGATATGGTATGCGAACATTGGATAGTGATTTATTAGATTTAGTTGTAAAAAAGTTAGTCACCTATGATGAGGCATTAGCCAGATCACCAAATCCAAAGGAATTTGAACAAAGAGCAACCCGAATGCAGGCAATATAATATATGGATATTAAAGAACTATTAGAAATTGCAGTTAAAGCAGATGCTTCTGATTTACATCTGAAGGTAGGAAGTCCTCCATTGCTCAGAATCTATGGAGATTTAGTGGCAATGGAAAATTTGCCACCGCTTACTTCCGAAGATACTCAGAAATTAGCTTATAGTATGCTTTCGGAATCACAGGAGCACAAATTTAAGCAACAATTAGGTATTGATTTAAGTTATGAAATACCTAATTTAGGGAGATTTAGAACACATATTTTTCAACAACGGGAAATGATTGGGGTAGTTTGTCGGATTATTCCATTAAAAATCCCAACTATGGATGAATTAGGACTTCCTGATGTTTGTAAAGAGCTGTGTAAGAAACCAAGGGGACTTTTATTGACTACTGGTTCAGCAGGTGCGGGTAAAACTACTACTCAAGCAGCATTAATTGATTACATTAATGAAAATTTCCCAGTCCACATAATAACCATTGAAGACCCAATTGAATTCACTCATGAATGTAAAAAAGCAGTTGTAAATCAAAGACAATTAGAGACAGATACTTTATCTTTTGGGGAGGCATTAAAGCATGTATTTCGGGAGGACCCGGATGTTATTTTGATAGGTGAAATGCGAGATTTGGAAACTATAGAATTAGCTGTTACTGCTGCTGAAACCGGGCATTTAGTATTTGGAACACTACATACGACAGATACTGTCTCAACCATCGATCGAATAGTAGATGTTTTCCCTCCTCATCAACAACCTCAAGTGCGTTCTCAATTAACAGTTAATTTAGTCGGTATTATTTCACAACTCTTGATTAAAAAGGCTGATGGAAAAGGAAGAGTAGCGGCATTTGAAATACTAATTGCAGTGCCAGCAGTAAGATCACTTATTCGTGAGTCAAAAACATACCAGATAGCCTCAGTTCTTCAAACAGGGAAGAAACAAGGTATGAAAAGTATGGATCAATCTTTAGCTGAATTAGTAGCTAAAAAGATAGTTTCTTATGAAGAGGCATTAACTAAAGCAATTAATCCAAGAGAATTTGCAGATTTGGTAGGAAAACATAGATGAAACAGTGAACAGAATACAGAAGAGTACCGAATATAAAAATGAGAGAGTTTTAAATGGAAAATATATACTTAGATTTTGAGCGACCAATTGAAGAATTAGAAAATAAAATAGCAGAATTAACAAATTTTAGCACAAGAAATTCAGACTTAGATGTATCTAACCAGATTAAGGAATTAGAAAAGCAGGCAGTGACGATAAAACGCAAGATATTTGCTAACCTTAGCCCCTGGCAAATAACTCAATTAGCTCGACATCCACAAAGACCAGTAACAATAGATTATATATCTAAAATTTTTACCAACTTTATTGAATTACATGGAGATAGAAAATACTCAGATGATACAGCGATAATTTGTGGAGTTGCCTATTTGGAAGACCAACCAGTTTTTATAATTGGACATCAGAAAGGTAAAGATACTAAGACTAACCTTCAATGTAATTTTGGCATGCCTCATCCAGAGGGATACCGCAAGGCATTGCGGGTAATGAAATTAGCTGAGAAATTTAAAAAACCAATCATTACTTTTATTGATACCCCTGGTGCATATCCTGGCATCGGGGCAGAAGAAAGAGGACAGGGGGAGGCTATTGCTCAAAATTTGTTTGTACTCTCACAACTTAAAACACCAATTATAGTTACTATTATCGGTGAAGGTGGCAGTGGTGGAGCATTAGCTATAGGAGTAGGAGATAGAATTTTAATGTTAGAAAATGCAATTTACTCGGTTATATCTCCAGAAGGCTGTGCCGCTATACTATGGGAAGATAAAAAAAAGGTAGAGGAATCTGCTGCTACACTTCGACTAACAGCAAAAGACCTATTAGAATTAGAGGCTATTGACGAAATTATACCAGAACCATTAGGTGGTGCACACCGCAACATAGATGAGATGAGTAATGAACTCAAAAAGGCGTTAATAAAAAATCTTCATGACCTACAAAAATGTAACTCTTCAACAATCGTTTTAAAACGCTATAAAAAGTTTCGTAAGATGGGGAAATTTATTGAAGGAGGGATAACGAGGTCAGAGTAAAATGTGGTCAGACATTCAAGGTTCTCCTTTCTTTAACAAGGGCAAGAATTTCCGCTGAGCTACAAAAGAAAATTGGCAGAAACTAACCCTGGACATGGAGTTTCAGACAGGTCTGAAGAATGAAAATTCTTCGCACATAGATTCACACCTCTAACTCATTGATTTTCCTTACCTAATTGAGCATATAACCCATCACCTTTTATCTATAAAAAATTTTTTTCTTCGCAAGCATTTTTTTCTTGACAAAATATTAAAAGTGTGTATACTATTAATATAAAAGGAGGAAAAAGCCATGATTAAGATTAACA
>JBFMDD010000016.1:0-8546 GCA_040754115.1 bacterium | reverse complement strand
ATTGAAATTTATTGAATTCGAAGAATGTTGCGAAGCAAAAATAGGTAGAAATTGATTGTGGGAAACAACAAATTTCCATAAATTTCTATTAGTTTCTACTAATTTCAATTTTTTTAATAATATCTCCTTATCTCCTTAATCTCCACATCTCCTTTTGTTACACCACCTGAACGCTTACTAATTACTTAATTACCCAGTTATCCAATCACCCAAATCTTCCAGTGATATAGTCTTCTGTCCGTTTATCTTTAGGGCTGGTAAATATCCTGGATGTTTTGTTAAACTCAATAAGCTCTCCTAACAGCATATAACCAGAATAGTCTGATACTCTGGCTGCTTGCTGCATATTATGAGTAACAATAACAATAGTATAATTATTTTTTAGTGAAGCCAATAACTCTTCAATTCGTAAAGTAGTAATGGGGTCAAGTGCAGAACAAGGCTCATCTAATAAAATAATTTCTGAGCCTATTGCCAGTACCCGTGCAATGCAAAGTCGTTGTTGATAATCTAAAGATAGACTTAATGCGGACTTTTTTAACTTATCTTTTAACTCATCCCAAAGCCATGTTGCAGTCAGGCTTTCCTCTACTATTTTGTCTAATTGAGCTTTCTTCTTTATCCCATGAATCATTGGCCCATAAACTACATTGTCATAGACTGATAATGGAAAGCAATTGGGTCGTTGGAATACCATACCCACCTTTTTTCGTAACTCAATTATATCAGTTTGAGTATCATAAATATTTTTCTGATCAATTAATACTTTGCCCGCTACCCTGGTTCCATCAATTAATTCATTTGTTCGATTAATAGTGCGTAGTAAGGTTGACTTACCACATCCTGATGGGCCAATTAATGCAGTAATTGCCTTTTCCACAATACTCATATTTATATCTTTTAATGCCAAAAAATCACCATAATAAAATGATAGATTAATCAATTCAATCTTAGATGCCATATTTAACCAAACCTTCCTGAGATATAATCTTCGGTTCTTTTATCTTCAGGCACAGTAAATATTTGTTTTACTGTCCCATATTCTACCAATTCTCCCATTAAAAAGAATGCGATATTATCTCCTACCCTGGCTGCTTGCTTTGTATTATTAGTAACAAGTATGATGGTATATTCCTTCTTTAACTCATGAAGTGCATCTTCTATCTTAGCGGTAGAAATTGGGTCAAGTCCAGAGCAAGGTTCATCTAATAAAATCACCTCTGGCTGAAGTGCCAATGTTCTGGCAATACAAAGCCGTTGTTGTTGTCCACCTGAAAGTTTAAGTGCAGAGGTATGTAATCTATTCTTTACTTCATCCCATAAAAATGCCGCCTTTAAACTTCTCTCCACCAATTCTGTAAGTTTAGTTTTAGATGTAATTCCAGACAATTTAGGGCCATAAACTATATTTTCAAATATTGTTCTTGGAAGTGGAACTGGTAGTGCAAATACCATTCCTACCTTTCGCCTAAGCCAGGGGAGTGAAATATCCTTTTTATAGATATTTTTACCATCTAAATATACCTCTCCTGTTAGCCTTGCATGAGGGATTAAGTCATTTAACCTATTTAAAGTGCGTAAAAAGGTAGTCTTGCCAGAGTTCGCAGGGCCAATGATTGCTAAAATCTCATTAGGTTTAATCTTTAGATTGATAGACTTTAAAGCACAAAGTGTATCGAAAAAGAAGTTAAGATTCTTAACTATAATTTTATCTTCCAATGATAATTTTCTCCTCAATCATGAAAATTTAGCCATAAATCGATACATAATCCAATAGGCAGATAAATTAATCATTAAAATAGCAATTATAAGAATAGCGGCAGTGCCATATGCATTTTCCATTGAGATACCTTCGCGGGCTAAGATATAGAAATGTACTGCCATAGTCCTACTTGAATCAAATAAAGAGGTTGGAATACGCAAAGATGAGCCAGCAGTAAATATTACGGCTGCGGTCTCTCCTATACTTCTGCCTATCCCTAATATTACTCCAGTAACTATTCCTGGTAATGCCCCAGGCAGTACAATCCTTGTAATGGTTTGCCATTTAGTTCCTCCAAGTGAAAGACCGACCTCACGATATGAATAAGGGACAGATTTTATTGCCTCCTCAGAGGTACGAATGATGGTAGGTAAAATCATAAAAGCTAATGTCAGTCCTCCAGAAAGAATCGACCAGCCAAATCCAAGGTAAACAACAAAAAGTACGAATCCAAATAGACCAAATATGATAGAAGGAACTCCTGCTAAACACTCAGTGCCAAATCGAATTATCCTTGTCAACTTCCCTTCTCTTGTATACTCAGTTAGATAGATTGCAGTCCCTACACCAAGAGGAGTAGCTATTATAATTGCTACTAATGGAAGAATTATTGTCCCAATGATACATGGAAATATTCCCCCTGCTCGACCAAGTTCTTTAGGTGAACTGAGAAGAAACTCTAAATCTATTACTGCAAGTCCATTCTTCAATACATAGAAAATAATAAATAGTAAAATTAATACAGTAAAAACTGTACCCACAAATAATATCTTTTTTACAATTCGTTCAGTAAAAACAGGCTTGATTTTCACGCTATTTAGCTACCTCTTTCTTTGCAATAAGATTTGCAGTTATATTTAAAATCATGATTACAATAAATAATACAATACCTGTAGCAAATAGAGCCTGGCGATGTTCTCCAGTAGCAAAACTCATCTCTAATGCTATATTTGCCGTAAGAGTTCTTACCGGGTCGAGTATAGAATCCGGGATTATCACTGCATTGCCTGCTATCATAATCACTGCCATAGTTTCTCCTACTGCTCTTCCTACCCCAAGGATAATTCCGGCAATAATTCCAGAGCGTGCAGCAGGCAGTACAACCATTTTTACAGTCTGCCAACGAGTAGCACCTAATGCCAATGAGCCCTCTCGATATGAATAAGGTACTGCTTGAAGTGAGTCAATTGATATGCTTGTAATGGTAGGGAGAATCATTATTCCAAGAATGATGGAGGCAGCTAATATACAAGGGCCAGGTCCACCTAAAAAATTACGAATCAAAGGGAATAATATCACCATCCCCATAAATCCATAAACAACAGATGGTATTCCAGCTAATAGTTCAATTGTAGGTTTGAGAATTTTACCTATCTTAGTGGTAGAAAATTCAGCTAAGTATATAGCACAGGCAAGACTTAATGGCATGCTCATTAAAAGTGCACCAGCAGTTATCCATAAAGAGCCCATAATCATAGGGAATATTTCAAACTCCCCTTCTCTGGGTAACCAATTGACACCACAAATAAAATTTTTTATTCCTACTTTTAAAATAATAGGTAAGCCTTCTTTTAGGATGAATAAACCTATTAGGATAAGAATGGCAATTGTAGAAAAAGCAGTAATTAATAGTCCAAATTGGATAAGTCGTTCATTATATTTTAACATTATTTCTCTTTTATCTGATGGCAATCAATCCATACTTTGATATTAATTGTTGTGCTTGCGGGGAAAGAATAAATTCTATAAATTCTTTTACCTTTCCAACAGGCACTCCTTTGGTAAGTAAGAAAACAGGTCTGATGATTTTATATTTACCTTCTCTAATATTTTCTAAAGTAGGGACAACACCATCTATTTTTATAGTTTTTACCTGTTTGGTTACAAATCCATAAGAGATGTAACCAATAGAATTTATATCATTTCCTACCATTACTCTTACCGCACCTGTTGAATCTTGTATAAGTGCCTCTGGACTAACCTTAACATCTTTTAGTAATAATTCCTCAAAAGAGACTCGTGTTCCAGAACCTTCCTCACGAGAGATAATAGTAATAGGTCTATTCTCACCACCTACCTGGTTCCAGTTTTTTAACTTACCACTAAATATCTGTTGTATTTGTTGAGTAGAAAGTCCATCAATTTTATTATCCGGATGAACAATCAATACTATCCCATCCTTGGCTACCACTACACTGTTTAATCCTCCAGCCTCTTTGGGCAACACGACCATATCTGCCATACCAATTTGAGCTACACCACTTTGTGCAGATTGAATTCCTACCGCAGAACCACCACCTTGAACATTAATCTGAACATCTTTGTTCATTGCCATATATTCTTCCGCAAGTTTCTCTGCAAATGGTTGGAAGGCAGTAGAGCCAACTATATTTATCGTTTCAACTTTAGTCCTCGCACAACCTATCATCATATAGGGAATTAGGGTAAAAGTGAGTATAAATCTATACATTAGCTAAATACCTCCTCTACTTTAAAATGGAACTCCTTTAATACTAAAGAAGAGAGTAAATCTTGCGATTTGAATACTCCATAAGTCTTATACTTTCCCTGGTCTAATCTCAAAACCTCTATCTCTTTTTTATCTGGATTTACCAGCCAATATTCTTTAACGCCATGTTTTTCATAAAGCCTTCTTTTTATAATTCTATCCCTTTGTGCGGATTTTTTAGAGATAATTTCAATGAGTAAATCAGGTGCGCCTTTTATATTATCTCTGGTGATGATATTTAAGTTTTCTTTTGATACAAATATAATATCAGGCTGAACTACATCTTCATTACTTAGCACTACATCACATGGTGCATGAAATACCTTTCCTAAACCTGTCTTTTCTAAAAGTTGTTTAATTCTAAATTCAATTTCTACAGAAGTAGTCTGATGCCACATATTCGGTGGTGGAACCATAAAGAACTCACCTCCTATTAACTCATACCGCTTATCAGGTCCTATATCCCAGATAAGGTAATCCTCATAAGTAAATTTTACTTCCCTTTTTGCTGGCATAGCAACTGTACTCATCACTTTACTCCTTTTAGATTATTCTCAATATAGCAGGGTTCCTCTGGGTAGAAAGAGTTTTTAGCTCATTTATAATATTAACATATTCCTCTACGCCACCCTGGATGCCTTTCTCTCGTCTTTCTTCCTCAGTTATTTTAATTTTTCTTCCAATAACAGGTCCTGTACCTGTATTTTCACCAAATTGATCACTTAATTCTACAATAGCTAAGCTTTCATCGAATACCATTACATGTTGAAGTTTTTTACATAATTGTGGCTGCCATTCTTTAAATTCATTTCTTAAAATAACTATAATTTCAGCACGATTAGTTTCAAAGATTAATTCCCTTCGATGACTTCGAATAATTTCCTTTACTCTATCTTTACCAAAGATATCTTTAGACATGACAAAGAACCGATATATTTTTATCTGTCTATCTCTGCGTTGTAAAAGTGCCTTATTGATAGCTGTCATTCGTTGTGGAAATCCTTCAGAGCGCCATCGCTCAACCCAAAAATCTACACAGGCTAATTCTTTTTGTGTCTCTTCTGCTTCTTTGAGAAGTAGATTATACAGTTCTCGTCTATCATCTACAAAACACCAACCTTTCTCTGCCATATCTTTAGCTCTACTCATCCATTTGGTTAATCCTTCCTCGATAATACCTACTTCACGAAGAGCAATTTTGCGTAAGTATAGATCATCAATACTTTCTGCGATTTTTCTTAAATCTTCCATTGAAGAAATCCTCCTTCTTGTTTGGTGATTGGTAATTGGTTAAATGGGAACTGGTTAAATAGTCACCAATTACCATTTACAATTATTTTAACCAATTAATAGTAATTTGTCAACAAAAAATCTGTGTAATCAGTGTAATCTGGTTTAAAATAGACTTAATTGGACTTGTTCTTCTTCCTCCTCTTCTTCTACTGGTATTTCTATCTCACCATAAACCCCATCATAACCAGGGAGGATAGTTACCTTTTTTTCTCGCACACTTAAAATTCCTTTGAGAATTTCTTTAGAGGCAATTTGACTTAATTCATCTTTAGAGAGATAAATAAGGATATCAAACTCAGTATGTTTTGATTGAGTAAGTTTGAGGTATTCATTTTCTACAGCAGTTGTCCCTACTCCTTTTTTAGTTACTTTGCTTATTATCTCTTCTAATGGGATAAGGTGTTTACAAGGGATATGGTTTTCAGGGATAAATCCTTCTGCTCTATCAGCTAATTCCTCTACGCGATTCATTACTCCCACAGTTATCTTTCTTCCACAAATTGGACACATGCCGTTATTTGCCTTAGTCTGTAGGGGGGTAAATCTTAAGTTACAATTGCGGTGTCCATCATAATGATATTTTCCTTCTTCTGGAAAAAATTCAATTGTAAATAAAAATTTATTTCTATCTTTTCTTTTTATCACATCAATTATTTCTTTATAATCTATTTCACAATCAAACGCATTTGCCTCTCTGCCTATTTTAGCAGGAGAATGGCTGTCAGAATTAGAAATAAGTGTGTATTTATCTAAATCAGATAGCCGCCAATTCATTGGTGGGTCAGATGAAAGGCCAGTTTCTAATGCATAGATATTATGTGTTTCCTCCTCAAAACATTCCTCCATTGAGTCAAAGCCAGAATTAGAGCCAAAAACAGAAAACCAGGGAGTCCAGGCATGTGCAGGAACAATAAGACAAGTGGGATCAATATCAAGTACTATTTTAACTAAATCCTTTGCCTCTAATGAAAGCATTGGTCTGCCATCTGCACTTAAATCACCATATTTTTCAAGTTGTGTATTAATCTTTTCTACCGTCTCAAAAGATGGGGCAAAGAGAATATTATGTACCTTCTTGCTTTTGCCTTTCCTAACAAATATATTAGACACCTCAGCAGTGAGCATAAAAAAGGTATCCTCATGCTTAAATAATCCATTACTTACAGATTCCAATTCCTTTTTTAACTCATATAGCCACATAGGGTGTGTAAAATCACCGCTACCCATTAAGGATATACCTTTTCGTTTTGCATACTTACTTAAAGTAGGTATGTTCATTTGTTGGCTTGTCGCTCGTGAATATCTCGAATGGATATGAAAATCAGCTATAAATTTCAATTTTTTATTCCCTCCTTTGCCTTAAGAAGAAGTAGTGATTTTTGCATTTTTCTCTGCCCTCACTTCCTCATCTGTGTTCCAATTCTTTTAAGTTTTAATCAATTCCTCTGCAATCTGAACGGCATTCAGTGCAGCGCCTTTGCGTAGGTTATCTGCTACTATCCATAAATCTAATCCATGTTCAACGGAGACATCCTTTCTTATTCGACCAACATAAACTTTGTCCTTACCAGCGGCATGGATAGCCAAAGGATACTCATGATTTGCAGGATTATCTATTACCTCCACGCCAGGGGCTTTTTGTAATGATTCTCTTGCCTCATGAGGACTTATTTCCCTTTCAAACTCTATATTTACCGCCTCTGAATGAGAGATAAACACAGGCACTCTGGCAGTAGTAGCAGTAACTCTAATAGAATTATCACCCATAATCTTCTTTGTCTCATTTACCATCTTCATTTCTTCCTCAGTATAACCAGTGTCCAGGAATTTGCCTATTTCAGGAAGGACATTAAACAAAATCTGATGTGGATATACCTCAATATGCATCTTATATTGTCCTACATACGCCTTTACTTGCGATTCTAATTCTTGTATAGCTTTACCACCCGTACCAGATACAGATTGATAAGTAGCTACTACTACTCGTTTTATCTTAGCTAAGTCATGAAGTGGTTTTAATACCACTACCATCTGAATAGTAGAGCAATTGGGATTAGCAATAATACCTTGATGCCATTTTATATCTTGAGGATTAACCTCTGGCACGACCAAAGGTACATCTTTATCCATTCGAAATGCGCTACTATTATCTATGACTACAGCTCCAGATTTAACTGCATAAGGTGCAAATTCCCTACTTCTTGAAGCACCGGCAGAAAACAAGGCAATCTCAATACCATCAAAGGAATCTTTAGTAAGCTCAAAAACCGGTATTTGTTCACCTTTAAAATCTAATTTTCTACCAACAGAGCGTGAAGATGCAAACAATTTTATGGAATCTACCGGAAAATTTCTTTCCTCAAGCACCTTCATCATTTCAGTGCCAACTGCCCCGGTAGCTCCAACAACTGCTACTTTATATTCTCTCATAACTTCATACCTCCTTTGTCCTCTGGAATGCTCTCGGATAAAATTGAGCGTTGATTTTATTGGCCATTCCTAACAGACAATCCTTTCTTTACCCCCCACTGAAAGGAGCAAGGACCAAGGTTCAAGGAGTAAGAAAAAACCTTTCATCCTCGCTCCTTGTTCCTTGAACCTTATTTTTATCCGAGAACCTTCTTCTGTCTTCTGTCCTCTAATTATACCAGACTCTTTCATTAAATGCAACAAAAAAAAGAAAAGCACAAGAAAACCCCAAGTAATCTCTCAGTTATCAGGTGTAAATTGTGTTTTGTCCCAGGCAAAAATTCCTTGACAACTACCTGTTATTTATGATAATCTTAATAAGAAATAAAATATGAATTTCGGGACGGTTCACTTTTGTTTGAAAGCTTGCGGATTGAAAAGGGAGTTGAAATTAGAAATTAGAAATTAGGGAGAGAAGTAAAAGCCCAATTTCTAATTTCCAATTTCAATTTTCTGTGAATACTTACAAATAGATATCCGATTTTTACACAGGTCTAAAGTTAACTGCCCAGG
>JBFMDD010000015.1:0-8341 GCA_040754115.1 bacterium | reverse complement strand
TCTCTCCCAAATTTATCAAAATAGCCTTCTTTTTCACCTCCCTCTCCCCTTTTTACTCCGCTACTTGCCGATTTCAGGTAAAATCTCTACTCATAACGAACAACTTTCAAATTCCATACATTAAAATAAATTTCCCCTTTTCCCTTTTTTCGAATGCCTCCTAAAGAATTTTTATTGACCAAATGAAAGATTTTTGTTACAATAATACTATGATTAAGATTAAAAAATTAAGAGCAGATAATTTTAAGCAACTTAAAGATATTGAAATTACTTTCCCTCAACGAGGTAGTTTCCTTATTGAAGGATTGAATGAATCTGGTAAAAGTACTCTATTTGAGGCTATTTACTTTGGGCTATTTGGTGAGGCGTTAGTGACTGAGGGAGGTAGTCGCAGAAGTGTTGGTGATTTGATTGACTACCATTCTAAATATGCCTATGTAGAACTACAAATAGAGGTACGAGACAGGATATTAAATATCTACAGAACTATCAATTTAAAATCACCTAACCAATGGAAATTAGAGATTGGCGATGAAGAAATAACTAAAAATGCTGCGGTTAATGAACGATTGATGTTAGAACTTGGCTTAGATGGAGATGCTTTATTGAATAGCTGCTTTGTAGAACAGAAAAAATTGGAGAAGTTAGAAGGTCTTACTAAACAAGAACGGGAAAAATCATTAATGAAATTACTTAATCTTGACCGTATGTTAGAATTAGAACACTCTTTTAAAGTAAAAAGCGAAGAAGAAAAAGACCTACACTATAAAGAACAAAAATTAGAACTGGCAAAATTGAAACATATCGAACTGCCTAAAGTTCAAAATGAAAAAGGTAGGATTGATGTTAAATTAGAAATTATCAACCTACTTAAACTTAAACAAAAAATTAATGAAGAGAAAATAGAGATAAAGAAATTATTTAAATCTATTAAACTTATTGAGCCACAAAAACTTGAGTTAGAAAAAAAGGCAAAAAGAATAGATGAACTGAAAAAGACATTAAACTATCTTGAAAAAATTATCTCTAATTTGACTCAAGTTAAAGAGCAGGAATTTGAAATCAATACCATTAAAAAACAAATAGAAGATTTAGACAGGTTAAATGAAAAAATCCCTGCTAAAGAAAAACTAATTAATAATATCCTTTCCTTAGGCAAAAGGCTTAGTCGAATTAATAAATTAGAGGAATTATCTAAACTTGAAAAGGAAAATATAATCTCTTTAGATAAGGAATTGGAGCAGGTAAAAAAAATAAAGGAAACTATCACCAAAGAGGAATTAAAACTTAAACAAAAAACAGAGAGTCTAAATTCCCTTATGGATAAAGAAAAGACCTTAACAGAACAACTAAAATCAGTAACTGAAAAAGAGGCATTAGAAAATTGGCGTAGGGCTAAACATACTATCCATGCAATTGAGGTGATTAATCAAAAGGAAAAAGAGATTCAACCACAAAAAGCTGCAAAAGAGGAAGAAAAAATCCAATCTCAAAAGGAATATAAAAAAAGACTATTTACATTTGGTGGATTAAGTATAATTGTTATAACCTCTCTAATTATGAGTTTGATAAATGGATTAGGGGTTATAGGAATAATCATTGGAATAGTTACCCTGATAACATTATCTTTTGGAGGCATATATATCAAAAAACAAAGGGATATTATTTCTGATATATCTTTGGAGATAAGAAACTTAGAGGATGAGATGTTACGATTAGATGGACAGCGACAAAGCGCTAAGGATAAAGGAGAGCAAGATGAGACAAAATTAGCTGAATATGAAGATAAATTGCTTAAATTAAGCTTGCCAATACCAGAAAATATTGCTCTGGCAGATACATTAATTAATAACTTATCAGACAAACTCAAAGGAATTAATCCTGAAGAGATAAAAGAAGATTATTCTAAAACAACTAAGGAGGTTGCCGCTCAACAAAGTGCTACTTCCTCATTGAAGGGCGTAATTGAAAATTATAAAGAAGAATTAGCCAATCTTAATGAGTCAAAAATCTTAGAAGATAAAGAAAAAGCTATAATAAAAAAAGATAAAATTACTAAAATAATTAATAAATTTAAACCCAAATTACAACAAAAGGTAAAGAGTTTAGATTTAGTTTTAGACCGCGAGAAATTATTAGCAGAATATAACCAACTAAAAACCGAATTAAAAAGAGATTTACAAGATATAGGCAAAAAAGACCAACTCTTAGAAAAAATCACAGAACGCAATAATATTATTACTAAACTTAAAGAAGAGGTAAACACAATATGTACTTTAACTTCACAAATTACACAAAATTTAACTTTAAAAGATTATCACAGGATGAAAAATAAAGTTACTGATGAGATTAATGAGCTTCAGGAAGAGAAAACACTACAAGAACTTAAGAGCTTCCAGAGCAAAATAGATGCCTATCGAGGAGAGATTAGTGTTAGAGAAAAAACTCAACATGAATTAGAAAAAGAAAGCAATAGATTTTCTACAAAGGCTAAAAAGGCACTCAGATATTCACGCCTAAGGATACAAGAAGAGTCTGCACTTCTTAAAGAAAAGGAGGAAATAGAAGCTAAAATTGGCTACCTTAAAACTCATATCGATAAATTAGCTAAGGAATTACAAATTGAAGGTGTTAAGTTAGAAGTAGGCGAATGTGAAAAAGAGGTAACTGATTTAAGCCGGACACTTAAAATACGCCGCTGCGCGGTACAAATCTTAGTTAATGCAAGAAATAACATGGTGGCAAAGGTATTGCCTAATACTATCAGAAATATGCAAAAGATATTACCTTTACTTACTTGTGATAGATACCATGATGCAGAGATTACTGAGGATTACAAGATTAAGGTTTGGGATGAGAGAGGGATGCGTTGGTGTGCAAAGAATATATTTAGTGGGGGGACAAAAGACCAATTCTCATTAGCCTTACGTATGGCGTTTGCTATTGCTACTTTACCAGAAGAAAAAGGGATTTCCCCTTCATTTATATTTTTAGATGAGCCATTGAGTTCTTTTGATATAGAGCGCTCGCAAGCACTTATCTATCTACTTACACAAGGTGAGATGATGCAAGCATTTGACCAGATATTTGTCATCAGCCATTCACAAATTCTCAATCCATCACTATTTAATTATTACATAAAAATGGATAGTGGAAAGATAGTAGAGCATAATTTAGGGTAAAAAGTCTGTCATTATACTCAACACCGTTACAAATTGCGATTTTAGAAACGGCTCACTTTAGCGTGAAAGCTTGCAGTTAAAAAATGGATATGAAATTAGAAATTGGGTAAAGAAGTGAAAACCTAATTTCTAATTTCCAATTTCTAATTTCCAAAAGAAATCATAGGAAAAACAATGAAAATAAACCGTCCCTAAATAGCTCAGTTAATGGCAGTGTTCAGTATAACTTTATACTTTGTCAATCAATCCACCCCCAAGAATCACATCATCTTGATAAAAGACTATTGACTGGCCAGGAGTTATTGCTCGCTGAGGCTCTTTAAATTGCACTTTAATCCTTTTCTGTGTTAGAGGAGTAATTACTGCCTGTCCTCCTTTATGTAAATAGCGAATTCTGGCAGTAACTTCTATCTCCCTGGTCAACTTTTCAAAAGCCTGCCAGGTTACCTCATCTGCAGTCAACTCCTGGCTGTACAGGTCAGATTCCTCTCCTACTATTATAACATTTCTATTTGGATCAATCTTTATTACATAAAGAGGTTTACCCGCAGCAATCCCTAACCCCTGACGCTGCCCTACCGTAAATAGGGCAATCCCCTGATGTTTGCCCAATATATTGCCTTCTTTGTCCAGTATTTGCCCGTGTTGTAAGGTATCTCCCAATTTTTCCTGAATAAACTTCTGATAGTTGCCTTCCGCTATAAAGCATATTTCCTGTGATTCAGGCTTATCTGCTATTTTAAGTTCCAGTCTTGTTGCTATCTTTCGTACTTGGAACTTCTGATATTCCCCTAACGGCATCAGCGCCTGACTCAATTGTTCCTGAGAAAGTCTGTACAGAAAATATGACTGGTCCTTTACCTGCTCAGCAGACTTTTTAATTACATACCGGCTGTTTTTTCTCTCTATCCGGGCATAATGGCCAGTAGCCAGAGCATCTGCTCCTAACTCCTTAGCTTTATTCAGCAGTATGCCAAACTTTATCCTACAGTTGCAGACTACACATGGATTTGGCGTTCTTCCATTCAGGTACTCATTGACAAAGTAGCTAACTACTTCCTGTTCAAACTCTGCTTTACAATTAACGATATAGTGGGGAATGCTCAACCTATCAGCCACATCCCGAGCATCTACAAAAGGCTGTAATGAGCAACAAGTATCTGACTTTTCAACTCGACAGCTTGGCTCTAACAAATCCATGCTAAGCCCAATAACATCAAATCCTGCCTCTTTAAGCAGATATGCCGTGACAGATGAGTCCACTCCACCACTCATAGCCACAACAACTCTTTTCATACTACAAAGTCTCCTTCTTCCATTATCCCTTCTTTAGCAATAACTTTTCCATGAATGTTCTCTTTATAAATCTGATAAATTTTATGATGGCAGTTACCACACGCCTGTAGAATATATAAACTTTGTACACAAAAGAATTAGGGTAATCTGCTGGTTTTATTTCATGAGAGCCATGACAATCACTACATAAAGCTCCTTTTTCGCCCTCTTTTGTCGCCTGATGATGGATACTTTTTTCATAACCCTTCTTTTTTTTCATCTCCATGACATTTAATACAAATTTTTACCAGATTAAAACCATAACTTAAAGCTTCTGGATCTGTTACTTTTTTAATATTATGGCTTCCATGACAGGTTTCACAAAGAGGCACATTAGACTTATTAGCTTTTAATCCCTTCCCATGAATACTATTCAAATAACTTTGTGTTTCCTTTTTATGGCAATCACTACACCCTGATGTCAATATCTTTTCCTGAGGTGTAGTTATTTTGAGGCTACAAATATTATGTCTTCCATGGCAATTAACACAAATAATACCCTTTCCATGGACACTTTTCTTACATTCCTTTGCTATATCTGAATGACATTGCTGGCAGTTAACTGCTTTAAATTTTTTCTTATGTGGAATTCCACTTGCATCAGGATGGCATTGGAGGCAGGATAATTTATGATGAGCAGAGTTTTTCAGTACTTCACGATTAACAGAAAGTGAGAGTTCCTTTTCCGCAGTGGTTATATCCACTCCTTCTCTATGACACATAAAGCATGCTTTATCAGTAACTCCATAAGCTATGGCTGTAAAGTTGCAACCTATTACAACTAACAGATAATTAATAAGACTAAATTTTACTAATCTGTTCATTGTGCTTACTCATTCTACTTCCCCATTTTCTTAAATATGAAACTTCTTGGATAGAATTAAGCGTTGGTATTATTTTCTTTACTTTCTTTACCCATCTTCATTCATACTCCCTGTTCGATACCCTTCCAGGTCAAGTGTAACATATGTATAGCCAAGTTTTTTGAGGTTATCCACTACCTTATCCTGCATTTTTATAAGAATGTGCATTTCTTCCTTAAGTATCTCAATTTGGCATAGGTTGTTATAGTGTCTTACCCTCACCTGTGAAAGTCCAAATCCTTTAAGGCATTCTTCTGCTGATTCTACTATCTTTAGCGAGTCATAGGTGATTGGTTTGCCATAGGGAAAGCGTGATGCCAGACATGCAGCGGATGGTTTATCGTGTGTAGTCAAACCTATCCTTTTTGATGCCTCTCGTACCTCCTCTTTGGTCAGTCCAACTTCCTTCAGCACAGACCTTACGCCAAATTCCTTAGCCGCTTGACTACCAGGCCGAAAGTCAGAAGTATCAGAGGCATTTGAGCCGTCCAGGATATAGCTTAACCCCTCCTGTCTGGCTATCTCGGATAGTTTACCAAACAGCTCTCTTTTGCATAGGTAGCACCTATTTTTAGAGTTTTCAGCAAAACCAGGTACTTCTTTCAGCTCATCCGAATCAATAATTATGTGCCTTACACCTATTTTTCTTGCCATCGTCTTTGCAATCTCAAGTTCTGATGCAGGATACAAAGGTGATTTAGCTGTTACTGCCAATACATTTTCTGAGAGTACCTCATGTGCTACCTTAAGTAGTAAGGTGGAATCTACCCCACCAGAGTAGGCTATTAAAACACTCTTCATTTTTAGTAGGAGTGTCCTCATTTGGTCTAATTTTCCATCAATATCATCTATCATTTCTCTCTACTTTATATCAGCGATTTTGAAGTGGGTGTTATTCTTAACTATATATTCAACAGGATTAAACTGATTTAACAGACTCCATCTACATTACTTTTTCAGAAGTCAACTTTACTGTTCGTTTTACTTCTTGTTTTATCTGCTCGGGTAATCCTGGTACCTCTGGGTCTAAAAATCCGCGTACAATTAAAGCAGTAGCTTCATCTTCATTCAATCCTCTACTCATCAGATAGCACAATTGTGCCTCCTCAATCTTCCCAACCGCTGCCTCATGAGATAGGTTACATCCATCTGTCTTTGCGTCAAGTTCTGGTATAGCATGAATTTTTGCTTTATCACTCAATAGTAGCCCTCTACACTCAAGATGTCCTTTAGTTTCAGCTTTTTCTCCTACAAGGTATCCCCGAGCAATTATTTGAGCAGAATCCTTTCCAATAGCTCTGGCAGTCATCTCTGCTTTTGCTCCCTCTCCTGAAAGGACTGCTTTTGACCCAACATCAAGCATTGAATTACCACAGCCGTAAAGCAAAGTATGGTATCTTACACGGCTATCTCTACCCATTAAGTATGAGACTGGATACATCTGAAGACTTTTGACTGGCTTAAAGCAAATGTAGTTGCTTATGAATGTTCCCCCTTCTTCAATAATAGCGCCTGTTCTTGGTCGTACCTCTACCTCTTCTGCCCAGCCGTGTATCATGGTAAAGGTAATAGTTGCCCCTTTCTTAACATAAAACTCAGAGATACCAATATGCATTCCGCTGGATACCTGTGGATGTGTTGTACAGCCAGTGATAATATGAAGTTCTGAGTCTTCTTCAGCAATAATCATATTATGCACGGATTGTAGGAGTCCCTGAGTGCCAATGAATAGACACGCCTGGACAGGCATGGTCAATCTAACACCTGGCTTACTGCGGATAAAATAACCTCCTGTCTGATGAATTTCTGCTGTGGCAGTGTATTTGTCCATCTCTACTGCTACAGCTTTCCACCAGTAGTCTTTGAGCCAATCGTACTGCTTAAGAGCCTGAGATGTACTTAGAATATCTACTCCCTCTATTTCCTTCTTCTGACAGGCGAGAATAACAGAGTGGTCATGTTGGAAAAATGTACCAGAGCGGCTATTCTCATCTGTATTTATTCCTACTTCTTGAGCTCTTTCAGCTATCTGTGGGGCTAACTTATCAGGTGATGAGATTGGCTCTACCTGTACTGTTTTTAAACTGAATTTACCAATATCTACATCTGGTCCAAGCATAGCAGGTTTTTCCTTTACCTTCTCTGCATCTGCCTTTAGCCCCTCTCTAAAATCACTCATTTTCTCATCTCCTTTTCAATAATGGTTTTTATTCCTGGAGGGCAAAGTGCTAAATATTCACAAAATCCTTTTTCTTCAATCCTGGTAAATATCTCTATCGGGTCGCCACTTTTGACAATCCTACCACCACACATCACATGAGCTAAATTTGGTCTTAGATAAGGAAGGATATGTCGATAATGAGTGACTACCAGACAGGCACAGTGGTTTTCTTCAATATACTCACTTAAATCTTTGCCAATCGTTTTTAGCGAGTCGATGTCTACGCCGGAATCCAACTCGTCAAGAACCATTAATTTTGGGTTTGAGGCAAAAACTTGAGCCAGTTCTGATCGTTTACGCTCACCACCTGAGAAACCAACATTTGCATCTCGATCGCGAAAAATCTCTGGCAAAAGCCCTACTTTAGTCAAAAGAGGGCTGGCAAATAACTCATTAGGCTCTTTAAATGAATCCCAGAGCGGTTTACCGCCTGCTAATCTGATTAAATCACGCAATTTCACCCCTCTTATCTCCGGTGGTGATTGGAAGGCAACCGAAATGCCTAATTTTGCTCGTTCATGAATAGGTTTAGAATTTAGTTCTGTCCCAGCAAAACTTATCTTCCCTCTCACAACCTTATAATGTGGATAACCCAACAGAGTCATAATTAATGTACTTTTCCCAGACCCATTTGGCCCCATCAATACATGTACCTCTCCTTTTTCAATACTTAGATTGACTTCATTCAATATCTGTTTATTACCAACCTTCACAACTAAATTCTCTATTTCTAACAAACT
>JBFMDD010000014.1:0-7493 GCA_040754115.1 bacterium | reverse complement strand
TTTTACATTTTATTGTCACTCACTTTTTGGAATTTTTTAAGCCCCTCTCCTCTAAATCCCTTGTAAATACAAGGAATTCTACTTCCGCTACCACCAACTTTACCAATTTGCTGTTGAACTTGAGTATATAGAAGAAAAAGGTAATCTTGAAAAGGTAAGCAAGAAATTAGGTGTTTCACATGCTACGGTTTATAAACAATTTGAGCAAGAAAAAGAAAATATATTCGTTTCGCTTTGTAATGCTAGGGGAAATATAGAAACTTTAGCTGATAAATGGAATATTCCTGCCTTAAGTCTTCAACAAGCACTCTCAAGGAAAAATAGAATATTACAATTTATTTTAGAAGAGCTTGAGAAAAATGGCAATGATAAAGAAAAGTTAGCAAAGAGATTAGATGTAGATATTGATGATTTTAATAAAGCATTAGACCGCCTCATGGAGATTAAAAATAAAAGCAAGAAATCCTCAATGATTTGAACTACTGATAGGAATTTGGGTGGTGTCTGAAAATAACTCTAATAGTGAAATCTATGCAGATTTGGTGTCCAAAAGGGGATAAGGAGATAAAGGAAGATATGGAGATTATTCATTGTAATTTCCAAAATTTTAGAATGAATTTATCTCCTTTTCTTACACTATTTTAACCTTTATGCTAGATTAAGACACCACCTGAAATTCCAAATTCGTATTGTAGAAGGAAAATTTGCTTTCTTGCTCAAGCAAGTGCAATCTCTCCTACATGAATATCTTTAATTATTTTTTTACGATAAGTTGTCTTTTCAATCTTCAAGATTTCATCAATCAGATTACTAATATACTTAGCAATTGAGCCTTTAACTTGACTCTCACCACAAGGACATATAAAAGCAGGTACATTTCTAACCACAATACTTTTTCCATCTTCATCAAATTTTAATTCTGTAAATCCTTGAATCATCTTTTGACGACATTTATAACAAGTAGGCATTTTTTTAAATCACCTTTTTCTTCTTTCGAATTTGACCTTTGATCCAATCCCGGTCATCTGGGAAATATGTAGTGATAACAACAATATCATCTTTTTCATCCTGAAAATAATCATAATATTCACAGACTACATGAATAGGTGTAGCATTCGACGATACTCCATAGATTAAACATCGATAACGGTGAGGATAATCTTCTATTATTTTTCCATTAAGGATTGCAGATTCTACATCTTCTGGAGCAATTCCATCTTTCCGTGCTTCAGTAAGAGCATGTGTAGTAATTGAGTATTCATCCAATATAACCTTTTTGCGGATTATCTCTATATCCACTTTCTTCACTTTAAATTATACTAATTTAATTTCATAATGTCAATAAAAAAATATTGTGATTCAGACACTGAACATCAGACACAAGACTATAGACTCTATTTATGCAGGAAATTAGTGACATTTGGGAAACCATCCTCAAAACTTCACTCTTTGAATTTTTCCTAATCCTTACCTACAGAAGTATAGGCAGGTCTCCCAAGCCTTCATTCTTCTGCAATTTCTGCCCGCTTTAGTCTGATGTCTATAGTCTACTGTCTGAATCACAGAATTTAATATTTACAATTTGCATTTTACAATGGAGCGAAACGATGAGTATTCACGGCTTGCCCTTCTTGAAATTGCCTTCTTCGACTTCGTGAATACCACTCGTTTACAATTGTCGATGGTATTTTTGATATTTTAAGACAGCTCCATTGTGCTCCTTGAGTGTAGTAGAGAATTTATGTGTGCCATTATTCATCGATACAAAATATAAATAATCAACTGCTGCAGGATACAGAGCAGATTTAATGGCATCTAATCCTGGGCTGGCAATTGGTGTTGGAGGTAAACCTCTATTTCGATATGTATTGTAGGGAGAGTTAATCTCTAAATCCTCTTTTGTTAAATTACCATCAAAATCAGGAAGCAACGCATAAATTACTGTTGGGTCACTCTCAAGTGGGATATTTCCCTTTAACCGATTATGGAATACTGCAGAGACAAGACGCCTTTCTTCACCTACCTTTGTCTCTTTCTCAATAATAGATGCTAAGGTAAGTACCTGATGAAAAGAAAACCCAATTCGCTTTGCCTGCTCTCTATCTGCTTGGGTAAGTACATTGTTTAACTGAGAAATCATTATTGTAATTATCTCTTCCTCATTAGCTCCCTTAAAGATATAATATGTCTCTGGAAATAAGTAACCTTCTAAAGTTACAGCATCAATACCTAATTTTGAGATAAATTCTTTATCTCTGGTCAATTTGATAAATCTCTCTTTATTGATATACCCTTTCATTGATAAATGCTCGGCTATTTGGAGTATATTGTATCCTTCAGGGATGGTAAAAGAGATTTTGATGGACTCTCCTCGGACTAATTTTGATAGAATTTCAACGCTATTCATCGCTGGACTAAGCTCATATTCCCCTGCCTTTATATTATGTTGAGATTTCTTCAAGTTAGTTAGCAATTCAAATGCAATCTCACCATGAATTACACCTTCGGCTTTTAAAAGTTTAGCAATTCCTTTTACCCCCATTCCCCTTTCAATATTAACAATCTTAATCCGGTCGGATGATTTATCTACGGGGACATAAATCTGGTATAAAACTATTATTGGAAGGAATAAAGCTACTGTAAAAATAAAGAATAAGAGACGGTTCATTTTATCGTTTTTTCCTATGATTTCTTTCGGATATTTATTTGTAAGCGTCCACAGAAAATTGAAATTGGAAATTAGAAATTGGGCTTTTACTTCTCTCACTAATTTCTAATTTCGAATTTCCAATTTCAACTCTCTTTTCTATCCGCAATCTTTCAAATAAAAGTGAACCGTCCACATATTTTTAATAACCCCAATTTTGCCAACATTCTGTTGAACTTGTGTTGTTAACTTCGCCTACAGACTTGGCAAGTGTTGCCTTCTGTATTATGTAGTTGATTTTAGCATCAAATAAGTCAATTCTTGCTTCTTCATAGGATAATTCTATCTTACTCAATTGGGCTGGTGTTATTTTTCCCAAATCCCTTTGAAGATAAGCCTGTTGTAGATTCTCCTCTTCTAAAGAAACCCTCTCCTGGTAAGTATTAATCCCTTCCTTGGCATCCAATACATCTTGATATGCCTGATAAACTTCAGAGATTATCTTTTTTTCTATCTCTTCTTCCTCAATTTTGGCTATATTTAGTTGGGTTTTAGCCTCTTCTATCTCTGCATTTATCTTCCCACTATCAAAGAGAAGAAAATCAAGATTTAACATTACCTTCCAATCAGAAGATTTAAGAGAAGAGATACTCTTTCTCCACTCATCTTCCCAAGCACCCCAGTTTAATTGAGCTAATAGGCTAACTTGTGGTCGCTTCTCGCTTGTTTTCACACCCAAAAATGATTCCTTCTCTTCAACTCCATTTTTTGCTTGCTTAATCTCTGCCCTTTTAGATAATGCCTCATTAATTAGATAAGGCAGAGTTCTTACCTCTTCCTCTACCTTCGGCTCATCAATAGGATTTATCATCTCTTTTTGAGAAAGATTGAGCAAAAGGCAAAGGTTATTATTCGCCTTTCCTTGAATTATTTGGGCTTTCTTTAATTCATAATTAGCCTGGCTTAAAAGTGTGTGTTGTCTTTGCACCTCTATCTTAGGAATAAGTCCTGCAGAATATCTTTCTTTGGCTTCTTTAAGCAATAATTCAAGATGTTCCTTTTTCTTCTCTGCCAGCCCTTCAGCCAAGATGGTTTTTTTTAGCTCCCAATACGCAAGGGCGATATTGAAAAATAACTCCTCTCTAACTATCTTTTCTTGATAGCGGGAAATATCCCTTTTTGATTGGAATAATGTAATTCCATTGCTAATCTTTCCGCCGGTATAAAGGTATTGAGAAAGTGTTAAGGAAATCTGATTTGTCCAGGGAGAATCTGGCTTTCCAATTGTCCTTTGTCCAAAAGAAGGTTCTTTTATCTCATTATATCCTGAATTAAGATTAAAACCTAATCTTGGGTATTTTAGGGCATAATTTGCCTTAAGTTCTGCCTCGCTTAAAATAGTAACAAGACCTGCCTTTTTTAGAGAAAGATTTTGTGAGGTGGCAATCTCTAAAGCCTGGTTTAGGGTTAAATCGTAAGAAAAGCAATGATTAGAAATAAGGATAGCAACAATAATAGAACACCAGAAGACCAGAATACTAAAGCACCAGTCTATCAGACTGATGTCCTGATGCATTTGTAAATTGGTAGGTTGGTTATCTAAACACATACAAATACCCTATTCATACCTTAACGCATCCACTGGCTTAAGTTTAGCCGCCAGATAAGCAGGATAAACCCCAAAGAATATCCCTACTAAACAGGAAAAGAAAAAACCCAAAATAACTGGCCCAATTGATAAAGAAATGTCTATATGAAACATCCTGGTAACTAAAAGAATTATACCGACACCACCTCCTACCCCAATACCCCCTCCTATTAAGCAAAGGATAATGCTTTCTATCAAGAATTGCCATAGAATATCACTATCAGTTGCACCAATTGCCTTTCTTATTCCAATCTCTTTTGTCCGCTCTCTTACTGCAACCAGCATCATATTCATTATCCCAATACCGCCAACAATAAGTGAGATAGCCGCAATGCAGGTAATAACAATAGAAATTACTCTTGTAACATTCCCGAGTATCTCAATCATCTCATCCATAGTGCGCACATCCCAAGTCCTTCTTCCTGAAAATATCTTCCTTATATACTCATCTACCCTTTCTCTAACTGTAGAGGTTGAGATACCATCCTTGACTCTAATAAACATAAGGTATATCTCAGATGCGCCGAGAAGTCTTTGAATTGATGTAGAAGGAACCATTATGATATTATTAGGGTCTATTGGTCCTATTTTTAATTTATAGCCTAATAATCCAATTATCTTAAAATATGTTCCCTCTATCTCTAACTCGTGATTTAGGTTTTCTTCTTCACCAAAGAGAGACTTAAAAAGGTCTTTGCCTACAAGACAGACCTTTTGTGAAGTTCGTACCTCACCATCGGTAAATTTCCTTCCCTTGGCTATTATGTCTAATCCCCTTACCTTAAACCAGTTTTCTGGTATCCCAATTACTGTCAGGAGTCTGTTTTCACCACTTACCTTCATTGGAGTAGATAAAAAATATTGGAAAGCTACATCATCAATTCCATGAATTTCCCTTTTTATTTTCAGAAGATGGGATTCGGTAAGGTAGTCGAATTTATCTACTCTTGTTTCCATCATCTGGTCATTGTGAGCAACAATTAGATTGGTTCCTCCACCTGTTATGAGACTGATAATTAGCTTTTTTCCACCCTCTCCAATGGTAAGGATAGCGACAATAGAAAAAGTGCCAATGGCTACCCCTAACATACTTAAAGAAGAGCGCAGTTTATACTGCTTAAAGCTATTTAATGCAAAGAGAAGATAATCTAACCACATCTTTTTTCATCCACGATTCTTCCATCCCTTAATGTAATAATGCGCCGTGCATATTTAGCAATATCTAACTCATGGGTAACCAGGATAATGGTTATCCCATTTTCATTTAACCCCTTGAATATCTCCATTATCTCATAGCTGGTATGAGTATCGAGGTTTCCTGTAGGTTCATCAGCACAAATAAGTGAAGGGTTATTAATTAGAGCACGGGCAATGGCTACCCTTTGTTGTTCCCCACCAGAGAGCCTGGTTGGCAGTCTATCTATCTTTGTACCAAGCCCTACTCTCTCAAGCATCTCCTTTGCCTTCTTTCTCCTTTGGGAACGGGGGATACGAGCATAACATAGTAGTAATGAGACATTTTCCAGCGCACTTGCCCTGCCAAGAAGATTAAGCCCTTGAAAGACAAAGCCTATCTTTTTATTCCTAATTTTGGCTAATGTGTTGCTATCTTTCTTTGTCATCTCCTCTCTATCTAATAAATATGAGCCTGAATTTGGACTATCTAGACAACCAATAATATTCATTAAGGTAGATTTCCCAGAACCAGAAGGACCAATAATGGCTACAAAATCACCTTTTTCTATGGATAAAAAGAGATTATCCAAAGCCTTAAAACCTTCCTCTCCTCCTGGATAAATCTTTGTTATTCCGCTTATTTGTATGAACATCTTCCTTATCCTTTAAATCCGGTGAAGGGTTCAGAACTACCCCTTCTCCTTGTTTTAACCCTGATAAAATCTCAACCTCATTAGGGGTGATAAGTCCCAGAGATACTTCTTGTCTCCTAACTTTGTTGTTTTCTACCACGAAACAATAACTCTTTTTATCCCTAAAAAGAATTGCCTCATAAGCTACCTTTAAGACATTCTCCCTTCTATCTGAAAGAATAACCAAATCACAAAGCATTTCACTCTTTATGGGAAGATGGGTTTTCTCTAATCTCACTGTTATCTCAAATGCATTAATCTTAGTTTGAAGAAGTGGGGAAGGAGCAATTTTAGTAATTATCCCAGAGATAGTTTTATCTTGAAAGGCATCGGGTAAAACCTCTACTTTCATCCCTAAACCTATTTTCCCAATCTCGCTTTCATCTATATCGGATTTAACGATAAAAGAATCTGTTGAGGTAACTACCAGTAGGATCTGAGAAGGAGAGACATAGGTATCCTTATCAACCTGTTTATAGATGATAATACCATTAATAGGCGAGGTAATCACAGACCAGTTGAGTTGCTGCTCAATAAAGGAAAGACTTGTATTGATGCTGATTATTTGGTTTTCTATTTGTTTGTCTCTTTCCTGATGGGAAGCTTTTGCCTCTTGTAATTGCTCTTCTACCAAATCAAGGGCAATTTTAGCCTTTTCATCTTCTAACTTCGTTCTTTTAAACTCATCAAGAGAGATAGTTTTGCTTTCAAAAAGCTTTTCTGCTATGAGGAATTGGCGATGGATTTCCTCATAAGAAATCCTTGCAGATTCTAATTTCTTCTCTACCTCTTGTAGGTCAAGGGCTCTTTTTAATTGATTAAGTTCATTTTGTCGGGTTAATAGCAGAGCTTCTTGCTCTTTTTTTCTGGCTAAAAGCTCTTTATCATCCAAAAGTGCAATTATTTCACCTTCTTTAATCTTTGTTCCTTCCTCCAAAATAAAGGTGACAACACCACCCCTTTTGGCTTTTAACTCTATCCTCTTTTCTGCCTCAATTCTTCCCCTTGCCCTGACCTTAAGGTTTAGTTCACCTCTATTAACCGAACCTAAATTTACCTTAACTACCTTTTTCTCCTGGTTTTTAAAAAAGACAAAGGTAACACAAATCCCTACAATCACTAAGACAAGGAATATTATTAACCCTTTTCTCATCTCGTCCTCTTCCACAATATGAAAGAGAGTTATACTCAACACCGTTACAAATTGCGATTTTAGAGACGGTTCACTTTAGCATGAAAGCTTGCGGTTAAAAAATGGATATGAAATTAGAAATTGGGGAAAGAAGTGAAGACCTAATTTCCAATTTCTAATTTCCAAAAGAAATCACCG
>JBFMDD010000013.1:0-2481 GCA_040754115.1 bacterium | reverse complement strand
CATTTTGCAACCTCCTTTCTATCTCTTCGAGTAAGTCACACGGCACAGTATGAAGGACTAAATTTCTTAACCTTTTTTTGTATTCGTAAATGTGATAATTGAATATCTGCATCATTCTGGGTCCTAGGTCCTCCCTTCCTTACATTTTGCAATTGAAACTCAGTTGCAATAAGTTGGCAAAAATTATACCCGCTACAAAATTTCGTCCTGCAGATAAAATCCGACCTCATCAGCGTGTTTCTCACTTGTTGACAGATATGTCTTTCCATAATTCAGGGTCAGTATTATCTACAGTATTATCTATAATATTATCTACAATACAATATTTGCCAGATTCTTCCAGCTTATTATAGGAATACTGCACCACCAATTTTTTCTTACACCACATTTTACTTTTTTTTACTTTATTTTACTTTCCTCCTCCTATTTTTATACCCCTGGTTGATGTTTCTATTAATCACGGGACTTCAAAAGTTAAAGTAGCAGTATAATGTAATTCATTGCATTTATCTTTTAAGTCATCCGGAGCAGGCAATTTCATATCTGTTTTTATTAACCAATGGCCCCAATGGATAAGTCTTATCTTTGCTATACCTTCTCCATCTGTTGAGGTAGCATAGGCAAAATCATCACCGGTAGAAAAACCCATGTAAGTAGCATATACTTTACAATATTTGGCAGGTTTACCTTCAAAGATAATCTTAACTGGCAAGAAATGCCCTCCACAGCCATGAAGTTTATAAGGGTCTTTTAAAGGAATTATCTCTAATCTATGTCCCACTGGTTTTGAAAAAGAATTATCCTCTGCCTCACCAACCTTTATTAGACTTTTGGCATATTGTTCGTAGTAAAGGCTTAAAATAACAACCCCCTTAACCCCAATCTTAGGGCCAAGCTCGTGGTGAATTTCTCCCTTATCAACATACGTAGTGTAGAAACCTGGCTTTATGGAAGCAGCTACTATGTATAAACCACCTGGTTGCTTAAAATTTATCTGAGTAGCCAAAAACCCTCCTGGATTAGGTTCCAGTTTTATGTTTTTACCATTAGGTTCGATTAAATAGAAATCTTCCAACTTCTCTTGGGACAAAAAGTCATCTACCGGATAGCGATGCCCCCAACCAAAGTAAACATTGGTTTTTGCTCCATACTTAGGATGGAATTCCAGCCTATAATCTGCAGCATTTATCCATAGCGTATGGGCAAAAGCATTAGCAGAAAACAACCACCAGACACTTAAAAACAACCTCAGAACAAAATTCTTTATTCTTTTCATTTTCATACCACCTCCTTTTTAAAATAGTCTCTCAAGACTTCTTTTTGGATCTTCATTTTCACTAATTATTATGAGTCATTAGTTATCACCTCCTTCTTTTAGTAATTGCCTGGACAGTTCATATATTTTCTTCCTAATTATTTTCAATCTTAACCGCAGAAGTTCTTCTTTTATCTCTCTGGCTGTAAGGTCGCTCTTCTTAAATATTTCATCTACCATTCCTTTTGGTTTATTACTCATTACTTATCATTTCCTTTTTCATTATGGCATACTGGTTCCTTAGGAAGATCGATCCCCTTAAACATAACTGGGGCCTCGAACCTTCTTTGAATCCAAACCCTTATGGGATTATTCATAAAGATCTTTTCGATTTTATAGAGTTTCATCCATTAGCTCCACAAGCCACAGTCTTACATTGACAACCTTTACCTTCACGACAACCTCCACTGCAATTATTCTTGCATACAGGCCTTGGTTGTTGATTCCAGATTGATTTAGCATCCCCCACCACCAATCTTTCTAATACGACTATTACCTCTTTTTCATCCTCGCCATTGGCAGTGATCATAAGCTCATCCCCCTTTTTTGCTTCCAAAGATATAGAGTCGAGAATAGAGCGTGCATTCACCCTATTATCATCCTTTGAAATAAAGACATCTGCCCTGTATTCAGAGATTGCTTGGGCAATTCTTGTGCACTCCAAAAGATTTAACCCCACATCTTTTTCTATTGTTAGATGTTTTACGCACATAATAACACCTTTTCAGCTTTCAAGATTCTTAATAAAATCGTCTATATTTTCCTTCATCAATTGCGAAGATGCATTCTTGACCATAAGGGCGAAATCAAGAAAGGAATCTTCCTTAAAATGGAGTGTAACCCCCATCCAGTTGACATGAATTCCTCCATGACAACACCTGTAAATGCTTCCCATACCTTCTTGTTCCGCCAATAATCCGTTATTCATAATTTTCACCTCCTTATATATTCTTTTTAATTTTCATTTTCAATCTTAACTGTAATTGAAACTCAATCTCAATAAAATTGTACCATAAAATATTCATTTCTGTCAAATATTTTTTTGTTCTTTTAGTTGGCAACTATTCTAAACAGTTGCCATTTAACTAACTATTTTTTCTTTTTAAGTATCTTTGGCATTGCTGAATCTGATCATACCCCAATAGAATACCAAGTATAAAATCTTC
>JBFMDD010000012.1:0-6575 GCA_040754115.1 bacterium | reverse complement strand
ATGGAAGTTTATGAACTTGTATGAAGATTTTTCACCAAAAAGAGTATTAGAATTTTGATGAAAAACGTATTTCATGTTTATAAAAAGTCTATTGCAAGTTTATCAAGGGGAAATGAACCATCCCAAATTTATTGAATTCGAAGAATGTTGCGAAGCAAAAATAGGTAGAAATTGATTAAGGGAGTTGAAATTGGAAATTCGAAATTAGAAATTATGGAGAGAAGTAAAAGCCCAATTTCTAATTTCCAATTTCAATTTTCTGTGGATGCTTACAAATAAATATCCGAAAGAAATCATAGGAAAAACGATAAAATAAACCGTCCCCAAATTTTTAATTTCAGTGTTTAGTTTCAGTGTTTAGTGAACAGACTTAATAATTCAGTTATCTTCATACCTGATAACTGATGGATTACGAGAATAATACTAAATTAACTTGACAGATTATTCTACTCATGCTACAATATATTTATGGCATGAATAGCAAGAGTTATTGTTCCATGAATACCTCATCACATTACTCATCGAGGCAATCGGCGTCAGGAAGTTTTTTTACATTGAGTTGATTGAAGAGTGGTGCAGACGAAGGATGTGAAAGAAATTAGGTGGAAAATTTTTTCTAAGAGGAGGTCAAAATAAATGGCAACTTTAAAAGAGTTATCTCACAAGGAGGAACTTTTATCAGGAGGACATCGAGCGTGTGCTGGCTGTGCTGAGCCAATAGCGGTAAGACAAATATTAATGGCAACAGATACACCAATAGTTGTTTGTTGTCCGACAGGGTGTCTTGAGGTTACTACCACTATCTTTCCATATACTGCCTGGCGAATGCCATGGATTCATTCGGCATTTGAAAATGCTGCCGCTACCATTAGTGGAGTAGAAATAGGATATAAGGCACTTAAAAAGAGGGGTAAAATTGATGACAAAGAGATTAAATTTATCGCTATTGGTGGTGATGGAGGAACTTATGATATTGGTTTTCAGGCACTTTCCGGGGCGATGGAACGAGGACACAACATCCTCTATGTCTGTCTTGACAATGAAGCATACATGAATACAGGTATTCAACGCTCAAGTGCCACACCAAAAGGTGCTCATACTACTACTTCTCCTGCAGGTAAGGTTATTCCAGGTAAAAAGGACTTTCGGAAAGACTTAACCGCCTGTATTGCTACTCATAATGTACCTTATGTAGCTCAGGCAATTCCCAGTATGTGGAAAGATTTGATTAATAAAGTGCAAAAGGCGTTAGCAGTTGATGGCCCTGCATTTATTAATGTACTGGTCCCGTGTAGATTGGGCTGGGGTTTTCCACCTGAAAATACTATTGAGATTGGACGCCAGGCTGTTAAATCCTGTTTCTGGCCTTTGTATGAAGTAGAAGATGGAAAATGGAAATTAACTTATAGACCAAAGGAAAAAACACCATTAAAAGATTGGTTAAAACTTCAGACAAGATTTAAACATCTATTTACACCAGCAAATGAATCGATAATTGAAGAATTACAGGCAGAAGTCGACCGCAATTGGGATAGACTACAAAAATTATGCGAATTTACTCAATCTTGACTTTTAAAATGAGATATGATATAATTATACTGGACACTGCCATTAACTGAGCTATTTAGGGATGGTTTATTTTCATCGTTTTCACGGTGATTTCTTTTGGAAATTAGAAATTAGGGAGAGAAATAAAAGCCCAATTTCGGGACGGTTCACTTTAGTGTGAAAGCTTGCGGTTAAAAAATGGAGTTGAAATTGGAAAGTAGAAATTAGAAATTGGGGAGAGTAGTGAAAGTTTAATTTCTAATTTCAGCGTTTCATGAACAATTCCTAAAATCCAAAAGAAATCATAGAAAAAACGATAAAATGAACCGTTCCACAATTATCAATTTTAATATTTGAATTTGACAAAAATGGTTAATTGATAATTGTCAATGAGCTGCATTTTGGACCTGTAGGTAAAGGTGGAGATATTTAATGTCAGATGAAAAATTTAAAGATAAATTATTCTTCTCCATTGGTGAAGTAAGTCAATTAACAGGTATTAAACAATACATATTAAGATATTGGGAGTCTGAATTTAACTTACTATCACCTGAGAAGACCAATACTGGTCAAAGAAGGTATCGAAAAAGAGACATAGAATTAATTTTAAAAATAAAGGATTTGTTGTATAAAGAGGGATATACTATTGCTGGTGCCAAACGCCAGCTACGTAAAAAAGAACTTAAAGAGGAAGGAAAACTTATTGAAATAGAAAAAGACTATCTGAAAAAAGAACTTATGGATATGCTGAAGATAATTGGAGACAAGTAATGCAAATAAGGGGACGGTTTATTTTCATCGTTTTCCCTGTGATTTCTTTTGGAAATTAGAAATTAGGTCTTCACTTCTTTCCCTAATTTCTAATTTCATATCCATTTTTTAACCGCAAGCTTTCACGCTAAAGTGAACCGTTTCTAAAATCGCAATTTGTAACGGTGTTGAGTATACATTACTTGTTAGGTGCGAACGAGAGAGTAGATACTATGACAGAAAAAAAATTTATGAACAGCCTCGCAAATGGACAAGTGGACATATTGGAACAATTCCTTGATTTGTTAAATGATATGGGAATTGATTATTGTCTCATTGGGGGATTAGCGGTGAATGCTTATTGTGAACCTGTAGTCAGCTTGGATGTTGACTTAATAGTTACTGCTGATGCAATAGATAAACTGAGCAAAACAGTAGAGAAAATGTTTACTATAGAAAAATCCATCCATAGTTTAAATCTGAAAAGTCCGCACTCTGATTTGCGAATTCAACTACAAACTGATCCCCATTATCAAACTTTTATAAGCAATGCTAACACAAAGAAAGTAATGGGGTATGAGATGAAAGTTGCCTCTTTGGAAGATGTCTTACAAGGTAAAATTTGGGCATATTCTGATGAGCAAAGACGCAAAAGTAAGCGACAGAAAGACTTAGCTGATATTTTTAGATTAGTTGAGATTTATCCACATTTAAAAGACTTTTTACCAGAGTCAATAAAAAATACTGGAATTTAGTAGTCCTTCAGTTATCAGGTGTGAAGAGAAAAAACCTAATTGTAAGAAGTGTGGTCAGCACTGATTACTGAATAAAAGATCGGGGCGTGGCGCAGCTTGGTTTAGCGCACCAGCATGGGGGGCTGGGGGTCGCTGGTTCGAATCCAGTCGCCCCGACCAGAATTACCTAATAGCTAATAGTGTGCGCCTGTAGCTCAGTATGGACAGAGCAGCGGTTTCCTAAACCGCGTGTCGGAGGTTCGAGTCCTCTCAGGCGCGCTTATATTTAAAATAGTCAAATTCATTTTAAGGATGGAATGAGCAGGAGTAACCGTTCAGGTCTAAAGGTGTAAATAAGGAAAAAGGGGAAATAGTGGGAAAATGGGAAATTTATTTTTATGTAGAGGGATTTGATAATTGTTCTGGTCGTTCCCACATTATAGTCTTTGCAAAACTAAGTTCCTCTTTTTGGAGTGCGGTAGCTTGCTTGCGCTTTGAGCAAAGCGCAAGCACACTTTCGCTGTCCAAAGCGAAAGTAAGCTTTCGCACTCCATATTTTGAGAGAAAAGTATGTTCAGTATACTCAGTGAGCAGTGAGCAGTGAACAGTCAGCAGTAAGCAGTGAACATACTGCTCACTGAAAATTAAAATTTGAAATGAAATTCTTTAATATTTTCCCCTTTTTCCTTACTTTTCCATTTTCCCTTACTTACACCTGAACGCTTACCACTTGTGAAATCAATGGGCAAGAGGTGAAGAGGATGGAGAGACCCTGTTCCTTGCACCTTGATCCTTGTTCCTTCAGTGGGGGTGAAAAGAAGATTGTCTGTTTGGAAGGGCTAATAAAATCAACACTCAAATTTATCCGAGAGGCTTCTGCCACTAAAAAGGAGGGATGAACAAATGAATAGAATGGTTTTAATGGGACTGCTGACTTTGGTTATTGTATGTGGCTGTGCACCTGCTAAGCCGTATCGAGTGACTAATTTCTTTGTAGATGAAAAAGCCGTCTCTGAATTACGAGCTCAACGAGTAGCAGTGTTACCCTTTGAGAATTCAAGCGTGGATTATTCTGCTGGACCAAAGGTTACCGATGAATTTAATCTTCAATTAGGGAAATTGCAGCATTTTGATTTAGTTGAAAGACTAAGAATTGAGGAACTTTATAAAGAGCAGGATTTTGACCCAAATAGAATTGATGAGGCAACAGCAGTCAAAATAGGTAAAATGTTAGGTGCTCATGGTGTAATTCTTGGCAATGTGATTGAATATAGTAAGGGTAAAGTAGGTGTAAGCATCAGGTTAGTAAATGTAGAGACAGGAAAACAAATCTGGCAGGCAAGAGATACTATTTATGGAAGAGATAGACGAGTAAAGAAATTAGTTGAAGGCTTTGGACAAAAGATGAGACTAAAGAAAGATAAGGAATTTTTAACCCAAATTCTATGTCAATTATTAGCAGAAACCTTTAAAGAAAAATAAAATGTTTTATCATAAACAAAAAATACATTTTAAATTATTAACTTTTTTACTTATTGTATCCTTGTTTAACCTGACAGGTTGTGCAGGGACAAAGCCATATTGTGTGAGTAACTTCTTTATTGATGACTCAATTCATGAATTAAGACAGAAAAGGGTAGCTGTTTTACCTTTTGATAATTTAACACAAATAGAAGAAGCTACTCTTTTAATTACAGATGAGTTCAATCTACAATTAGGAAAGATTGGTAAGTTTGAGTTAGTAGAGAGGATAAGGATTGAGGAGCTTTTTAAAGAGCAAGATTTTCGCAAGGATAGAATAGATGAGACAACTGCGGTTAAAATTGGTAAGATGCTTGGTGCTCATGCTGTTGTCCTCGGTGTAATTACTAAATATGTTCCTTATGAGCGTGATAAACAAGTAGCCCAATCACAACAACCTACACCTCCACCAATTGTAATAGAAGACCACCCCTACCATAAGGATAAAGATGAAGATAAAAATAGCTGGGATTTATTAGATACAATTATCTTTGTCACAGCGGTAGTTAGTGTAGTTGGTATTATCTACATTCTCTTTCTCCAACCATCTACGGAGGTGGGAGTTAGCGTCCGAATGATTAATGTAGAAACAGGACAACACCTATGGCAGGCAAAGGATACATTTAAAGGAAATAGAGCATCTTTAAAAACATTAGTAAAGACAAGAGAAGAACGCAAAAGATTACGAAAAGATATTGACTTTTTAACTCAACAGCTATGTCAAAAATTAGCAGAAACTTTGAAGTAAACAAAGATTCTTGGATAAATGGTTAAGGTTAGCCACTAAATAATAATTAACAATTAACCATTTTTTGTCAAATTCAAACATTAAAATTGATAATTGTTAATTGTTAATTAAGATTGGGGTGAAGGGAAAATTAGCTCTTCAAGAAGACCAATAAAGTCAACGCTCAATTTTATCCGAGAACTTTTCTCTTAAATATTAGGAGGTGAATGAATAAGATGATTAAAGAGGCAATCTCAAAAATTATTCAGTCTCAAGACTTAACGCAGGATGAGATGGTTACAGTGATGAATGAGGTTATGTCAGGGGCGGCTACGGAGGCACAAATTGCAAGTTTTATCACTGCATTGCGAATGAAAGGCGAGACAGTGGATGAAATTACTGGCGGAGCTTTGGTGATGCGAGAGAAGGCAGCTAAAATAAATGTAGAAGGTGAGCTCGTAGATACATGTGGCACCGGTGGAGATGGATTACATACTTTTAATATATCTACTATCTCTGCATTTGTAGTCGCAGGAGCCGGGATAAAAGTAGCTAAACATGGGAATAAATCAGTATCATCTAAATGCGGCAGTGCTGATTTATTAATGAATTTTGGAGTAAATATTGATGTGCCACCTGAAATAATAGAAAAATGTATAAAAGATGTAGGGATTGGATTTTTATTTGCCCCTAAACTGCATTTGGCAATGAAATATGCTATTGGACCTCGAAGAGAAATTGGTATTAGAACAATATTCAATATATTAGGTCCATTGACTAATCCAGCAGGTGCTAAACGACAACTTTTAGGTGTCTATGATGAAAACTTAACTGAACCTTTAGCTAATGTATTGAAAAATCTTGGCAGTAAACGAGTATTTATTGTTCATGGAGAAGAAGGTTTAGATGAGATTTCTATCACCGCAAGGACTAAAATAAGTGAGCTGAAAGAGGATGGTAATATCTCTACTTATTGGATTACTCCTGAGGATTTTGGGATAAAGAGAGCTAATTTAGATGAAATTAAAGGGGGGGAGGCACAAAAAAATTTGGAGATGGCATTAGAAATTTTACAAGGGAAAGATGGGCCAAGACGAGATGCAATCTTATTAAATTCTGCCTTCGGTATTATGGCAGGTGGTAAAGCAAATACCGTAGAAGAGGGAATTGAGTTATCAGCTAAATCTATTGATTCAAGGATGGCATTAGAGAAATTAGAGAGATTAAGGGAAATTACCTCAACATGTAAGTAAAAAAAAGAAAATGATTTTAAGAAAGATAATTAAAAATAAAGA
>JBFMDD010000011.1:0-2524 GCA_040754115.1 bacterium | reverse complement strand
TGATTGAAATTGGTAGCAAAAAACAATGAATTTCCATAAATTTCTACCAATTTCAATTTATTTCTATCTTGCATTGTGTGATTTAACTCTCTTAAAAACTGATACATGAGTCTTTATTATTCTAACCGTACAGCTCGCAATCTTTCACATTAAAGTAAACCATCTCAATTTATTTATAATCCTTAGCACATCTGAAGCCAGCAGTATTTCTGGTCTTTTCTGGTGAGAGATAGTTTCTGGCACTACACTGAGTAGTAAATTGATTTCCCAGCCAAGAGCCACCACGCCCTACACGGTAATTGCCAATATTTGGTCCTTTAGGATTTATTGAAGGGCTATTTCTATAATAATCACTACTATACCAATCTGCTACCCATTCCCATGCATTTCCTGCCATATCATAACACCCATAATGGCTTCTACCTTCTGGATAACTTCCAACTGGCATAATTTTTCGCATCCCTGTATTACATTTATTAGCGTCAAATGTATTTCCCCATGGGTATTTTCTACCATTTGTACCTCTTGCTGCCTTTTCCCATTCTGCTTCAGTTGGCAGTCGTTTACCAACCCAGTTAGCATACATATTTGCCCCAAACCATGACACTTCTACTACCGGGTATTTTTCATAACCACTCTTTACTACATACACACCATCTTTTTTCTCTATCTTACATGATTCAGAATCAAGATTAATATACCCTTCATGTTTACCAATTGTATTTAAAAATTTAATATATTGTTCATTAGTTACCTCATATTTATCTAAATAGAATGCATCTAAATAAACTTTGCGTTGAGGCTGTGTATCCACCATATCAGGACTACCCATTAAGAATTCACCTGCCTTAATTAATATCATTCCATGAGGAACTCTTTCTTGTACCCAAGTTTTAGCTGCCTGCAATTCTGCCATTAATCTCTTTTTCTCATTATCACTACTTTGTATTTTCTGTTCTGCAGTGGATATTTGAGTTTCTAATGCTTGTTTTATTGTCTCTAATTCTTGTAATTTGGTTTCCAACATCGCTAATTTCTTTGCATTATCAATAAAATCTTTCTCTGTTATTTGAAGTGCTTTTTGATTTTTATTATATTTTTGGATAAAATAACCTGTCATCCCAATGGCAATAAAAAAACCAATTATACACGAAATTGCAATTCTCTTTAATTTGACAAAGGTTTTTTTGCTAATTTCAATTTCATCCTTTTTTTGCTCAAAATTAATTTTAGGTACACGATGAGTCTCTAAGTCTGAAATTAACTCTTTTACTCCCTGGTATCTATCATTAGGCTTTTTAGCTAAACATTTTAAGATAATTTTATCTAACCATACAGGAATCTGAGGATTTAAATCTTTAGGTGGGGTGGGTAACTCAAATATTTGTTTATGAGCAATAGTAATCAATGTATCAGATTGAAAAGGCGGTTTTCCTATAAGCATCTCATATAGTACAATACCTACTGAATAAATATCCGTCCGATTATCTATTTCATCTCCATTAACTTGCTCAGGAGACATATACTCTGGAGAACCAACTATCATTACATCATTACTTGTAAGTCCATTGAGCTCAGCAGACTTAGCTATACTAAAATCTCCTATTTTTACTATACCATCTGTTCCAATTAATATGTTTTGCGGTTTTATATCACGGTTTATAATATGTTTATCATGCACTACTTCCAATGCCCTCAATACTTGTTTTATAATACCAGTCGCTTCAACTATTGATAAAGAACCTTTTTCCTGAATTATAGTCTTCAAGTTTTTACCATCAATATACTCCATAGAAATATACCATCTATTATCAAACTTGCCTATATCATATATTCGAACTATATTATTATGGCTTAATCTACGAGTAATTTTTGTCTCTTGTTTAAATCTCTCTACTATCTCTTTATTCATAGATAGCCCTGGAGCAAGTAATTTTAGTGCTACTACTTCATCTAACATATAATCTTTAGCCTTATAAACAATTCCTACACCTCCCCTACCAATTGGATTAATGATCTCATACCTTTTCCCTAATTGATAGCTCGGCTCAAGAACAATATCAATAGCACTTACAGGCAAATCATTCCTATCTCCATTTATCTCTTCACTGCATTTTGGACATAATGGATTATTATCTCCATCTGGTAATTTAATCTTACATTTATTACAAACCATATAATTCCTATTCCTTATCAATTGTTAAAGATTATTTATACTCAACACCGTTACAAATTGCGATTTTAGAAACGGTTCACTTTAGCGTGAAAGCTTGCGGTTAAAAAATGGATATGAAATTGGGAAAAGAAGTGAAGACCTAATTTCCAAAAGAAATCACAGGGAAAAACGATGAAATAAACCGTTCCTAAATAGCTCAGTTAATGGCAGTGTCCAGTATAACTTAATTATATCATAGTATAGCAAATTTTATACTAACCTAATGTTTAATTCATATCTTAATAAGTTTTTTATGTTGTTATTATTAGACTTAAAAAAATTTATTAGCTTAAAGTATTAAAAAATATT
>JBFMDD010000010.1:0-8085 GCA_040754115.1 bacterium | reverse complement strand
AGAGAATAATAATCTTAAACCTAACTGCACAGGTGGAAAATTTTTCCTTGATAGTATAGGAAAGTATAAAATTAGAGTAGAGATTTTAATCTCTTTTTTAGAGGATAAATCCTCTACTCTATTAAAGTTATCGAGCTTTAGCAAGATTTTTCTTGACTATTTATGTTTTGTGTGGTATTATTTAAATGAGAGGTGAAAAGGAGGTAGATTAAAATGAAAAATAATGAAAAAGGAATAGCTTTTGTGATAGTGTTGATAGTAATTTTTGTTTTAAGTATGGTCAGCATTATCTATTTACTCGTTTCTCAAACGCAATTAAGTAAGTCATATAAACAGGAGCAGTTTACCAGTGCTCTTCCTACTGCTGAAGCAGGACTGGATCGGGCTATCTGGTATTTAATCAATGATGATAAACTACTTAACTGGCAAGGACCTACAGCCCAAAATCCAAAGGTGACTATTACTGGCTATGTAGATGCAGAAAAGCAAAATCCAAAAAAATACTACGAAGCAGAAATATTTTTTATTTCTGGAGGTGGAACAGGATATACTCCATTGCCACCTCGAGACCAGAACAACAAATGGTATATCCATCCCGCATTAGCTAATATGCCTCGTCCTAAAGGAAATTCTGCGGCAGTAACAATTAATGGTGTAGTCTTTATGTTTGGTGGTTATGGCCAACCTGAAAAATCTACAGACGATGAAGGTAACAATTACTATAAAAATGCAATTAAGTACTGGGGTTATCGGACAAAGGTATATGATGATAATGTTATGATAGCCTATGATCCCAGGAACGATACATGGCAAGAATTAGGAGCAAATCCTTATGGGAATAAAAGTAAATTTGCCGCTGTAAGTTATAATAATAAGATGTATATGTTTGGTACAGACCCAGATGTAATTGTCTATAATCCAGGTAATGATATGATGAGTTCTACTGATGATGAATGGAATAAAGTAGCAAGTATGGAGAGCGTAGGAATAACTGATGTTAATTATCACTCAGCAGTAGTACTCGGTGATAAAATCTATATTGTTGGGGGTAAATATAATAATGGGGCAGAATATGGTTTGGTAATAGAATTTAACCCGACAACTAATCAGTTTACGAAATTAACCCCTTTACCTGATGGTAGATATTATGGAGCGGCAGGGGTAATTGATAATAAAATATATTATGTGGGTGGAAGACCTAAGACAGGTATGTCAATGGGTGCAGACCCTGTTACAGGAGAAGTAGTCATTACAGGTAATGGTCAGTATACGCGAACTGTATGGGAGTATGACCCGACAACGGGTATTTCTAAAACAGCCGCACATATACCCTGGCTTGAAGATGATCCTGATACTCTTTATCTTGAAAACATCAGTGCATGGGGGGGAGGAGATAAAATAGAGGGAATAGCTAATACCCCCATATATAATTATAGCCATATGCATACACGTGACCCAGAGAACTGTCCCTATTGGAATACTGAAGGATATGGTTCAGACCATGGACTGGATTTATATCTGGCGATGCGACCAGGATTAGCTGAGCATCAAGCAGTAGTTGTGGATAATAAAATTTATGTTACCGGAGGAAATAATACTCATTTAAGAAGTTACTTTGATGGACCTGGTTATACTACAGAAAATTGGAAATACAAACATGGAACTTTTATAGATGATGTTATTCCCCAAGATCCTGATACAGCAATAAAGAGTAAGACTACTAACGAATGGACAACGAAAAAAGACTTATACTATGATTATAGTAATGGAAATCCTTATGGAAGTTATGATAGCTATCGTGATTGGCAAGGGGTAATGTCAGGTTCTTATTACCGGTGGAATAAAAAATTATATGTTTTTAATGGGCAATCGTGGACAACATTAGACGATGCACCGACTATGGATATGATGACTAACGGTGGAATGAAAGGAGTAGGGATTGTTCACCAGGCATTAGCCAGTGTGGATAATAGATTTTATATGCTTGGGGGGACTGCCTACCATTATAGAAACCCAGCGAGACAATATTTCAATTCGTATGTCGTGGAAGGAGAGGATACTGCACTTGGAGGTGCAGGTAGAAATGGTGTTAACTCTATGTATGTGTCAGTAGCTGAATATTATGTTAGGGAAGGAGACCCTATTGAAGGGACTGGAGGACAATACAAAATTACCGTTACCTCAAGAGAACAACGACTATTTGGCAAAACAGTTCATCGCAGGATTGAAGCGATAGTATCCATAAATTCAATGACGGGAGCGAATGGCTATGATGGGGCTATAATTTGTAAATCCGACATAGATTTAACAGGAAATGCTCGAACAGATAGTTATAATTCTGATAACGGTAAGTATGGACCAGAAAATGCCCTCCATGGAGGAAATATCTTTTCTAATGGAAATGTTTCTCTAACCGGTAACGCCTGTGTAGATGGAAATGCCTTTTCTGGTCTTGAAGAAACGGTTAATCTTACTGGAAATGCCAGTGTTACAGGGAAAAAAGATTCACTGGGCAGTGATATTTCATTACCTGCGGTTACTGTTCCAGCAGATGCCATTTCAACAACTATAGATATTACAGGTAGTAATGAATTAACGCTGACTGAAGGAACATATACTTGTAATGGCATAAAGATAAGTGGGCAGGCACAATTGATTATTGTGGGTAAGGTAAAACTCTATTGCACGGGCAACATAGATATTAGTGGGCAGGGCGGGGCAAATTATGAAGATAATTCAAATGGGGATACGACTAATTTCCATATTTATTGTACCAATGCGGTTACTTCTATTTCCCTAACAGGAAACGATAAATTCTTTGGAACTGTTTATGCTCCTGCGGCTGAAATTTCTGTTACAGGAAATGGTAATGTCTATGGTCAGTTAGTGGGAAATGAGGTAGATATTACTGGTAATGGTAAGGTAATTTATGATGAGCAATTAAAAAATACTATTTGGTGGCCAGAAGAGAGTAAGACTGGTGATGTTATTAGTTGGCGTGAGGTTAGTTTATGAGAGAGCAGGGATTTAGTTTAATAGAGATATTAATAGCGACACTCATTTTTACAATTTTTGCCTTAGCTATTTTTAACTGCATCAATTATTCATACAAAAATGTAATTACTTCAAGAAACGCAGAAGTAGCCATCAACCTATGTCAGGAAACAATGGAGAGTATAAAAAAGGTTTCTTATGATAGCGTTCCCTGCCCTGCTACTTTTACTCCAACCTGGTATGAAAAAGGAGCGACATATTATTCAGGGTATCCAACAGGAAATTTCCCACCAACTCTTTATTTTGCTACTTATACCACTTGCACAAATAGCAACCCAACTATGTGCACCGCAACAACTTTCCTGCATGACCATAAAGATTTATTGGTGACTATAGGTGTAGGAACACAAACTACCAATGGAACAAAAACTGTATTTACTTACTGGGTTGATGATAACGAAACTACCTGGACTACACAGGATTATAAAGGCATAAAGGTTTTGATAGAATGGATAGAAGGAGGAATTATCCGCAAACGTGAAGTATCCACTTGTATTTCTAAAAAATAAAGAACAAGGAACTACCCTCTTAGAATTTATTGTTGGAGTAGGTATCCTGGCAGTAATAGCGATGGTTATTATTTTATTTATGAGGCAGGGAATGGATTTTATGGTCAAAGGCGTTCCTACTAAACCTCAAGAAATAGTAAAATTGATTTTAGAAGGAGAAGAGGGTAGAACAGATTTTGAAAAACAAGGATTATTGTCTACTTTAAGAGGAGGATATTCTATTTATGGACCACAATTTGATGTGGAGCAACCAATTACCTTAGGAACAAATTCTATTATTATAGGTTATGGGATTGTTGATAGCCAGAATGGATATTGTGAAAGCACTGTTACTGTCAATACTGATACTCCAATAATTAATCAAGGGTCTCCTACTACTACCGATTTAAAAAAAGGGATTCCAACGATTACGGTTATCTCGCCCTATAACTCCGATAATCCAGAAGGCACGACTTCTCTCCTTTTAGAGAATAGTCCTCTCGGTGATGATTATGGTTTGGCTGTTAAGTATGAATTTAAACAAATTAACGAACTAAGAAATGGTAGAATCTATCAGCAGGGTGAATTATACAAAACTATCTATCATAAAAATTCAGGTGGTTTCTGGATTCAACAAGGTACACCAACACTAATTTCACAACATATTAGCCAATTAGAATTTAGATATTTTACTTCGGATGAAGAGGTTTCAGCAGGAATTCCAACGGGACTTAGTAAAATAAGACAGATTGAAATGATTATGATTACTTTAAAAGTGGATAATAATGATGATAGAGATAGGTCAATAGAAGAAGATGTCTTAGATGGGAGGGATAATGATTTAGATGGTAAGATAGATGAGGATTATTTTAATGGAATTAGCGTAACGACGAGAATTTATTTTCGGAATTTATAAAAAAGACTGAGAGCGTTGCAAATGACTTTTAGTTACGGTGCGGGTTTGGGAAGAGTTTTGGGTGATAAAAGATGCCAAAGCTACAAAAAAGAGATAATCTATTTAGTTGACATCAAGAGGAGTATAAACATTCAGTAAACTGGTATGTTGCATTTTAAAATATCTTTGTGTCCTTTGTGTATTTGGTGTTCTTTGTGGTTTGATTTTTAACCACAAAGTGCACAAAGGGTTCACAAAGTACACAAGAAAAATAGGTTAACGATTGTAACTGGGTTGTCTTTTTGGACTCCAAAATGACAAGAAATACAAAAAGATGGCAAGAAATGAGGTAAAGCAATGCCTGGGACCATAGATATAGCCTTAAGTCCTACGCAACGCTCTCCACTTGGGGAAAATGAGTATGGGAGAAAGGGAAATTTTACCGCTTACTTTCTTTCTCAACCTGATGCCTAACAGGTAATACCTGAACGCTTAATACTAATTTTAAGGAGGAACAATATTATGAGTCTTCAACCACAAAATATTAGAAATGTGAGTATTATTGGACATGGAGGTACAGGAAAAACCACACTTGCCGAGGCGTTACTTTTTAACACCAATGTAACTAATAGATTGGGTCGAGTAGATGATGGAAATACGATGTTAGATTTTGACCCAAATGAAATTGAACGCAAAATATCTATCACTGCCAGCCTGGCTAACATAAATTGGAAAGACCATAAAATCAACATCATAGATACACCCGGATATATGGATTTTATCGGCGAGGTAATTCGTTCTTTAAAGGCTGTAGATTCTTGTATAGTAGTTGTTGATGCGGTTTCAGGGGTAGAGGTAGGTACTGAAATAGATTGGAAATATGCCGATGAACAAAACTTACCACGAATAATTTTTATTAACAAAATGGATAAAGAAAACGCTAATTTTTACAAAGTGCTCGATTCTCTAAAGGAAACATTAGACTCACAAGCTAAGATAATTCCTATTCAATTACCTGTAGGAGAGGCATTAAATTTCAAGGGAGTAGTTAACTTGCTTAATCAAAAAACCTATATCTATAAGGAGGGCAAACCTGAAATTGGAGATATTAAAGAGGATTTAGATAAAGTAGCCAGTTTTCGAGAAAAATTAGTTGAGGCAGTTGCAGAAACATCTGATGAATTGACTGAAAAATATTTAGAAACTATGGAATTGGAGGAAGATGAGATGCTAACGGGCTTATATAATGCGGTTAAATCAGGAAAGATTATTCCAGTCATTTGTGGCTCAAGTTATAATAATGTTGGCATACACCCATTATTATTAGATTTGATAGTAGATTTGCTACCTTCTCCTGTAGAGCGAGGGGATATTGCTGGAGTTAATCCGGAAGAAAAAAGACCCTGTTCTTTAAATGCACCATTTAGTAGTTTAGTCTTTAAAGTCATTAGTGACCCATACATTGGGGAGATGACCTTGTTTAGGGTTTATTCAGGGGTAATTCATCCTGGAGATGAACTCTATAATGTCAATAAAAACCAGAAGGAAAAAGTGCCTCAAATTTGCTTTGTTATGGGTAAAAATAGAAATGAAGTGCCTGAAATTGGTTGTGGAGATATTGGTGCTTTAGTCAAATTTAGGGGGACATCTATTGGCAATACATTATCTGCCCCCAATGCTCCCATTGAGTTTCCCAATATCGTCTTTCCAGAATCAACTACTGAAATAGCCATTAATCCCAAAACAAAACAAGACCAGGAAAAGATGAGTCTTGCTTTAACAAGACTGCATGAAGAGGACCCAACCTTCCAAATCCGCTATGACCATGAATTAGGACAAACGATTATTTCTGGAATGAGTGAATTGCATATCGAAGTGATACTGAGTAAGATGCAGAAAAAATTTGCAGTGGAGGTGAATATTGAAAAGCCAAAAGTCCCATATCGAGAGGTTATTAAGTCTTCAGCCAAAGGCGAAGGTAAATATAAGCGACAAACAGGTGGACGAGGACAATATGGTCATGCTATGATTGAAATCGAACCACTGCCTTTAAATTCAGAAAATACATTTGAATTTAAAGATAAACTCTTTGGTGGTTCTATCCCTTCCAAATATGTACCTGCTATAGAAAAGGGTATCAAAGAAAGTATGGAAAAAGGGATTCTGGCTAATTACCCTATTCTTTGGGTTAATGTTATACTCTATGACGGTAGTTTCCATGAAGTAGATTCATCGGATATTGCCTTTCAATTAGCGGGTTCATTTGCCTTTAAAGATGCCTTCCAAAAAGCAAATCCGGTTATTGTAGAACCTATTATGGAGGTAGAAGCTAAAGTGCCGGAGGAATATGTCGGTGAGACAATTGGTGATTTAAACAGCAGACGTGGTAGGATTCAAGGTGTAGAACCAACAGGTAAAAATCAGATAGTCAAGGCATCTGTGCCTAAAGCAGAAATGTATAAATATTCTACTACCTTACGCTCAATTACTCACGGTCGAGGCATCTATCACGCTGAATTCTCCCATTATGAAGAAGTCCCACATCAATTAGCCGAAAAGATAATCCAACAAGCTAAAGAGACTAAAGAGTAAAGACAGAAGACAGAAAAATTAGGATTTAGGAGTGGACACAAAGAGAGGAATCATCTCTATGAGAATTAAACCAAAATATAAAGAATTTGTTCGTATCCCTGAAGATTTCAAAAAATATCTGTGGGAATATGAAGATAAAGCAACACTTGAAACTATAATTTTAAGGGTTTTAATCTATGGGAATTTTGAAGAACTTAATACGATTTATCAATTGTATCCTGATAAAACCTATGAGATAACCTTAAGATACCCTGAGATAAAAAGAGGAGTGAAGTTCTGGATTAAAAAGTGGCACAAAGATGAAGGAACTGTTTGAAATTGGTTTAAAAATACAAAATTTGTTCAAAGATTTCTATTTAGCTGGTGGAACGGCTATTATGTTTAAACATAACCATCGCAGAAGTATGGACTTAGACTTTTTTAAATCTAACCCGTTTTCTTTTCGTCTGCTTTCACAAAAATTAAGGAAATTTTTCCTGATAGAAAATGAGGAATTTTTTACAGATAATATAGACTTTTATATCAAAGGGATAAGAGTTTCCTTTGTCTTTTTTCCATATAAGAATATAAATAAGACTGAAAATTTCAAAGGGTTAAAAATAGCAAGCGATTATGATATATTTTTAAACAAAATTTACACAGCAGGTAGAAGAATTGCCTATAAGGACCTCTATGATTGTGCCTTTCTTTATAAAATTTATAGATGGGAGAAAAATAAGATAAAAAGAGATTTTGAAAAGAAATTCCCCAATCAAAGTTTTGAAATTTATCTTGGTGCTTTACTTTCTTTCGAAGATTACGGCGAAGTAGAAGACTGGCTAAAAGAAACACTAAATAATTTAAGTGAGTGACTTTCAGAAAAACATAACCGTTCAGGGTGTAATGAAGGGAAAATGGAAAATAATGGGGAAAAGGGGAATTTATTTTTAATGTATAGGAATTTGATAGTTGTTCTGGTCATTCCCACATTATAGTCTTTGGAAAAGTAAGTTCCTCTTTTTGGAGTGCGGTAGCTTGCTACCGCTTTGAGCAAAGCGCAAGCACGCTCTCGCCGTC
>JBFMDD010000009.1:0-8529 GCA_040754115.1 bacterium | reverse complement strand
ATTAGCCTTTCTGAGCAGATAATTCCTTCTTCACCCCCACCGAAGGAACAAGGATCAAGGTACAAGATTACTCTACCTTGCTCCTTTCTCCTTGAACCTTGAACCTTATTTTTATCCGAGAGTCTTCTTTATTAGTTTTCCCTTATTTCCATTCCAGCCAAGAGCAGAAAATAAACATTGGTATCAACAACTATTTTGACTTTCTTGCCCAAGAGATTGCCTCCTCTACATCTTTCCTTGTAATACCCTTTTCTTTGAACTGCTTTGCTACTTTATCCGCCACAGTTTGAAACCGCTCTTTAGCCGAAGGGTCTTGTATCCTTTTAAGGATAATACAATCTTTCTCTCCAATCATAAGGACTTTATTCAAGGGAATCATTCCCAACTCTCTAAATATATTTGAGGTATTGTTAAGTTCCCGTCTTTTGACAATTCAATTACCTGACTCATTGCCATTTGATATACCTCCTTGAACTTTTATAATTTATACTCAACACCGTTACAAATTGCGATTTTAGAAACGGTTCACTTTAGCGTGAAAGCTTGCGGTTAAAAAATGGATATGAAATTAGAAATTGGGAAAAGAAGTGAAGACCTAATTTCTAATTTCCAATTTCTAATTTCCAAAAGAAATCACCGTGAAAACGATGAAAATAAACCGTTCCTAAATAGTTCAGTTAATGACAGTGTCCAGTATAATTTTATCATACCCTTTAGCTAATTGCAATAAAAAGTTACTATCGAGTTTTAAATAATCCCCAAACAGAATCAAACTCTTCTATTTTTAATAATTTGCAGCTCAAAAATAAGATTCCTAATCCACCAATTATACCTATTACTACCTGATAAAAAAGACCTATGTTTATTCCCATAATAACCCAGCAGAAAAGCCCCATCATAGACGAGGCTAATGAGATTTTAAGGAAGGATTTAAGTATTTGTCCACCTCCGATAGCACCAATCTTTTGTCTTAAACTTATCAATAATAAAGTTGCATTTAAAAATCCAGCTAAAGAGGTACTTAAAGCTAATCCACCCTGTTCTAATGGTCTCATTAATAAAAGGCTAAAGATAATGTTAGCTATGACCGAGATGATACCTATCTTTAGAGGTGTCCAGGTATCATGCTGGGAATAAAATGCAGGAACTATTACCTTCAATGAGGCAAATCCTACAAGCCCAAAGGCATAAAAGAATAAAGCTAAATAAGTCATATTTGTATCATGTACATCAAACTGTCCATGTTGAAATAAGAGTTGAATAATGGGTCTTCCCAACACCATCAAACCGACAGTGGCAGGAAGAGAGGTTAAAATTACCAACTTCATGCCCCAAGCAAGGCTCTTTTTTAACTCCTCTAAATTCCCTTCAACTACCTGCATGGACATGGTTGGAAATAAGACGGTACCAATTGCTATCCCAAATAATGCCAATGGAAATTGAACCAGCCTATTGGAATAAAATAATGCAGAGATACTTCCAAAAATCCAAAAAGAGGCTAATAAATTAGAGATAGTGATATTAAGTTGTGTAATCGCGGAGCCAAGTGCGCGTGGTAGCATGAGTAAAATTATCCTTTTAACACCAGGATTTAAAAAATCTACTATTAGCCGGTACTCCATGCGTTCTTTAATAAGTGCTGGAATCTGAATTAATAATTGAAATAAGCCCCCTAAAAGCAGTCCTATACTTAACCCATAGATAGGCTCTTGTTTAAATAAAGGACATAAAAAGAATATAGAGATAATTAGACAAAGGTTTAACACCCCAGGGGCAAATGCAGGTAATGTAAAATGTTGGCAGGAATTAAGAATACCCATCACCAGAGCTGATAAACAAATAAAGATGATAAAGGGAAACATTATCCGAGTAAGCGTAACGGTTAATGAAAAGGCATCTTTACCTATAAAACCAGGGACAAGTATAGTTATGATTAAATGGGCTAAAATTATCCCCAGCAGAGTAATTAATATTGATATAATCAGTAACCCGTTAATTACCAGACTTGCTAAACGCCAGGCTTCTTTTTTATCTTTTGTCTTCAAATATTCTGTGAAAACAGGTATAAGAGCAGCACTCAATGCCCCCTCACCAAGTAATTCCCGTAATGTATTAGGAATTCTCCATGCAGAAAAGAATGCATCTGAAACTACAGAAGCCCCAAACCTATCTGCAATTAGCACATCCCGAATATAACCCAAAATCCGTGAAGTAAATGTACCAATGCTTACTCTCACAATAGATTTACTTATTTTTTTTTGACTATCTCTAACCATATTTCCCTCTGAAAATAGTAGTTTGTGATTCGTAACCGTTCAGGGTGTAATGAAGGGAAAAGGGGAAATAGTGGGAAAATGGGAAATTTAGGGACGGTTCATTTTATCGTTTTTCCTATGATTTCTTTCGGATATCTATCTGTATGAAATTGGAAATTCGAAAATGGAAAGAAAAACTTCTAATTCTATGCCAATTTTCCAATTTCCAATTTCCAATTTCCAATTTCTACCTTTCAATTTCAACTCTCTTTTCTATCCGCAAGCTTTCAAACAAAAGTGAACCATCCCAAAATTTATTTTTATGTAGAGGGATTTGATAGTTGTTCTGGTCGTTCCCACATTATAGTCTTTGAGCAACGCGCAAGCAAGCTCTCGCCGTCCAAAGCGAAAGCAAGCTTTCGCACTCCACATTTTGAGAGAAAAGTATGTGAACAGTGAACAGTCAGCAGTAAGCAGTGAACATACTGATCACTGCTCACTGAACATACTGATCACTTAGGATAATTAAAGGGATTATAACTCTAATTCCCAATCTTACCTTTTTTAAAGAGACTTACGAATATATCTACTATCTTTGGCTCAAACTGTGTACCTGCACAATCCTTTATTCTCTTTAAAGCCTCATCATAACCTAAGTTTTTACGATAAGAGCGGTCTGAGGTCATGGCATCAAATGCATCAGCTACTGATATAATCTTAGCTATCAATGGTATCTCCTCTCCTTTTAGACCATCAGGATACCCCCCTCCTTCAAACCGCTCGTGATGATGTCGCATACCAGGAATGATAGTTGTAAGTTCCCTTATGTGTTCTAATATTTTAGTCCCTTTCAATGGATGTCTTTTGATCTCTTCAAACTCTTCATCACTCAGTCCACTCGGTTTATGGAGAATTACATCAGGTAGCCCAATCTTGCCTATATCATGCAGTAACGCTGCCAGTTGAATCTCCTCTTTCTCCTTTGAATTTAATCCCAATTCTTCAGCAATGGCTAATGAATACTCACTTACCCTTTCAGAATGCCCATAAGTATATGGATCTTTTGCATCTATCGTCGATGATAATGCCTTAACTGTATTGAGGAAGAATTTTTTTATCTGATTAAATAATTGGGCATTCTCAATTGATACAGCTATCTGCGAACTTAATATAGAGATAATATTTAAATCATCCTGTGTCAAATCATGGTTAGTGATGTGATTATAGAGATTGACTATACCAATTACCTCCTCCTTTCCCATAAGTGGAATGGATAGAATAGAGTTTATATTAATCCCCAATCCATCACCTAAATCTTGAAAGTCTTTTGTATCGTTAGAGAAGAATGGTTTTTCCTCTTTGAGTATATTGGCTAAGAATCCATTAGCAAGTTTCATCCTTTTTGCAGGATATTTAAGGCTATAAGCATCCTTTGTCACCTCCACCACTAACTCTGAAGTATCCTTATCCAGCAATATGATTGAACCTTTCTCCATCTGAGCAAATTCAAGTAACATATTGATAGCCACATCTAATAACTTTTCCATTTCTAGATTTGAACTAATTAATTTACTGGCATAATTTAAGGCATAAAAGGTAAATATCTTATCATCTAATCTACGCTCATTTTCCTTCATCTTGCTCTGTAAGTTGCAAAGCATTTTATTTAATGCCGCAATTAATTCAGCCAACTCACCTTGCGCAGAGAGTTTTATGGGTTCAAGATTACCAGAATTTAGGGCATCAATTAATAGTTTGATGGTCATAGTAATTTCTCCCAATAGCTAAGTAGTTACAAATCCTACATCTTTTCTTTTGCTACCTGTTCTATTTTTGTCAATATTTCATCCCTCCACTTTTTCCCTACCTCATCAAACACTTATAAGGAGATAAGGGCGATATGGAGATAAAATAATAGGAATAGATTAAAATTTATAGAATTTGAATAATGTTGCGAAGCAAAAAAAGATCGCCTCTTTATTATTCCCACACTGAGTTATCTAATGAGGATGCTCTATATATAGCATATACCTCTGCTCTCCTCGACATGAGATAAATACCTCCTTCTCCAGTTTATGAAAGATACAATAACCTGTTACTTCTCACTATTCCCTAAGAGGGTAAAAACCCCATGTGAATATAAGTGTTTATCAAAGTCATTGGTAATTTGTGCCTGAATGAGCCAGAGATCCCAGTATGCATAAAGTTCATCTTCAGATAGATTCTGAAGGTCAAGGTCTTCTTCACTCAAGAATTCATCACGAATTTCACTCATTGTATTAATTCCTCAATTGGGTTAAATGGTAGAAACTGTTCAGCCCTTTGCATTATAATCTCATGTGCCTCAAGCAAAGAGCATTTGGAAATCTCTATTTGGACATCAAACCATACTTTATACCATTTCTTCGAGGCATTCATATAAATAGCCAGCCTTTTTTCATTAGTATGAATGAATATGCGTCTTTCAGCATCCAATGCTGCTTCAAGGATTTCCCTCCCTTTACATATCTCTTTCAGTAAAGGTCTCTGCTCTGCAACCTCAAATAAGATATCAGAATACTCTTTGGCAAGATGTATAAGATCTCTGGCGCTTCTTGAATAGAGAAGCTGGTCCCTTACATCTGGCATGAGTTGTGCAAGCTCCCCGATAACGGCGTAGTCTTTCTCACAGTTAGTCTTCTTTATTTCAGCCAGGTCTCTGGCACTTACAAATGGTATATCAGCCTCTTCCTGTTCTTCCCACAAAGCCTTCTTAACCTTTCTTGAGAAATCCGTGGAGGACGGGTAAGGAAATCGGTGCGAATTCTGAGTCCTTTGTGATAAAACTCAAAATGAGAACTCCACCCTCCACACATCCATCGTACATCCAGAGGTGCTCCGAAACGGTAGTGAGCCTTGTATTGCGAGAGCACAATCAAAATATGTTTTATAGTCTCAGTATCTTCTTTTAGAATCCAATCGCCATCCTTGCTCATGATTGCCAGACGATGCAGGACTACTGCTTGACCAGAACTGATAACAGCCCGCAGCTTACCTTTATTGAACTGTTTTGTAAGTTGGAGATAAATGTTCATAGGTAAAATACTACCTTCATTTGTAATCGTTAAGTCAGTTATACTTGAAGAAGGCATAATTTACGATTCTGTATCTGCTTAGGTTGTCAGGTTCAAGGTTCAAAGATTCAAGGTTAGAAAGCTAACCATTCAACCGTGAACCCTGGAACTGAGAATCTAAGTTACAAAAATTGGGACGGTTCACTTTTGTTTGAAAGCTTACGGTTAGAAAAGGGAGTTGAAATTAGAAATTAGGGAGAGAAGTAAAAACCCAATTTCTAATTTCCAATTTCAATTTTCTGTGAACACTTACAAATAGATATCCGAAAGAACTCATAGGAAATTGCCCGAAAATGAACCATCCCTACTTTTCTTCTTATTCATTTCACTTACATATTTTAACTCATCCTTTTTACTCCGTAATTTCCCATTTAATTTAGCGGCTAATACCTTATCTAAGACCTCTTTATAGATAGGTCCAGGTTTAAGTCCTAATTTTTTAATGTCCTCCCCTGTTATTGATACCTTTACATTAACTAACTCTGTCAAGAAAAAGACTATCTGCTTCTTTATTTGAGAGGCTATTTCTTCATTTTCAAGTGTTTCTACCTTCGCCATAATAAATACAAGTACTTCTAAAGGAACTCCTATCAGATGTTGATAAAGGTCAGCAGGAGATGGTCTTTTGTGTGTTTTTAGAAAATCCGTTAGCACTTGAGAACATTCTTTATCCTTGATTACTGTTTTTTGTTGCAGTTTGGTAAATTTAAGGTGTTGCATAAATTTTAGTGCCTCTTCCTTACTTAATTTATCTATTAGCGCTAATAGGTAAATTAGCCATTTTTCTAAAGGTTTATGTCCAATAATGAGTTCAAAGTAGAAGAAGGTATGTGCAATTTTTTTAAAAAGGAGAGATTCTTTTTCTCCAAATTGTAATGATGGATGTACATACTTAAGTATACCAAATTCTTGCAATTGTAAGATAGCTTCAGCAGGGTTATCATCATTTAAAATAAGGACAAGTTCATCACGGATGCGTTGATTTGCAAGGCGTGAGAATAGGTCTTTAGTAGCAGATTTAATAATTAACTCTTTTGTGTGAAGAGTCAAGCTAAAGTCATGTCTTGAAGTAAATCTAATAGCGCGGAAAATCCTGGTTGGGTCATCAATAAAACTTTTATCATGAAGCACCCTAATAAATCCTTCCTTTAAATCTTTTTCCCCTTCTACAAAATCTACTAACTCACCATAATGTACCGCATTAAGTTGAATTGCCATCGCATTTATAGTGAAATCTCGTCTCAAAATATCAGCATAAATCCCTCCTGTAGCTACATTGGGTAAAGCGGCTGGATGTTCATAAACCTCTTGTCGTGTACTGGCTATATCAATTTTAAACCCATTTGGAAATACTACATTAGCCGTTTTAAATCTTTCATGACTTTTATAATAACCAGAGGTTTTTTCAGTTAATTTTTTAGCAAATTCAATTCCATCTCCTTCCACTACAATATCTATATCAAAAGTTGCCTTCCCTAATAAAAGGTCTCTTACAAATCCTCCAACTACATACACATTGACTTTTAGCCTGTCCCCCACTTCTCCCACTAATTTTAAGATATTTTGGATTGGAATTAGTAGATTTTTCCCCATTAACTGTTTAATATTACGGGGGAAAAGATGAAATGGAGGAGTAGTTACCTCTTTAGTAGTGGCTAATTTTATATGCAGTATCTCCAATAATTTTTTTTCAACCTCTTCTATACTTAATTCTCTAATAGTTGCTGATGCAGCATTTTTATGTCCTCCGCCTCCTATTAATGCTAAAATATCACCTACATCTACTTTGTTTGTACGGCTCCTGGCAATCAAATAAACCTTTTCCTCCATCCCAATAATACAGAATAACACCTCTAATGACTTCATATCAATTATTTTATGTGCAAGAACAGACAAATCTCCTACATATTTATCTATCACCACCTTAGCAATAACTACCTCTATATCATCAATCTGATGTACCTGGAGTGAATGAAACAGGTCATTAAGGATAAAGATTTGGTCTACCGTAAGTTCCTTTTCAAGGAATCTGGCAATAACTTTTAAGTCAGCACCACAAGAAATAAGATATGCTACCGCCGAAATATCTGAGGAGGTAGTTGTAGAAAATGTAAGAGAACCTGTATCCTCATAAATACCTAATGCTGCAATTGTTGCCTCAAGTGGACTAATTGTAAGATTCTGCTCTCTAATCTTCTCTAAAATTATGGATACTGTTGCTCCAATCTCTTTTACCTCCATTAATTCACCCTCAACATCGCCTTCTTGCGTGGGATGATGGTCATAGATATGGATTGGGATTTTACCATCTGTAAGAGTTGCAAACTTTCCTACACGGGTTGGCTGGCGAGTTTCTACTAAAATAAGCTTTGTTACCTTATTTAGATTGATATGTTTAGATTTCTTGATATTAAATCCATGAGGATATTGAGTTAAGAAATCGCGTACATTACGCTCACATGAACCAGGAAGGACAAGCTGAGCTTCTGGATAGAGTTTAGCGGCTAATATTAAACTGGCTAATGCATCAAAATCTGTATTTGTATGGGTAACTATAATTTCCATCAAACTCTTCTATCAGTAGAGGGTAGAGAGATTTTCTTGTTTAACTCTTTATCACTATTTCTTATTTCTCTCTACTTTCTACTTTCTACTTTCTACTCTCTACTCTCTACTCTCTACTCTCTACTCTCTACTCTCTACTTCCTATAAAAAAGTCCCCACCACAATGCCGTGTGTCTAATGAAATCTTTGAACCCTTTTATCAAAGTGGGTGCCCGCCTAAGTGCTTTTCTGCTCTTCCTAACACCTTTTAAAAGGTAGTATTTGCATGCCACACCAAGAGTCATAAGGCTCCCTATAAAAAGGTGCTGGCTCAAAAAATCCCATCGCATCACGTACACGGTAGGGACTCCTAACTATGTTTCATTCTACTTTACAGTATATCATATTTTTATTATAAAAGTCAACTAAATTTTTTAGATTTTTTTCTACCTGTGAAGAGAGCGTTGCGTAGAACTTAAGGCTATATCTATGGTCCCAGGCATTGCTTTACCTCATTTCTTGCCATCTTTTTGTTTCTGTTGACATTTTGGAGTCCCAAAAGACAACCCAGGGGGGTCATTAACCAGTCGATAAAAGGGCATATCTTTAACCTGGGG
>JBFMDD010000008.1:0-2354 GCA_040754115.1 bacterium | reverse complement strand
ATTGTTTTTTACTACCAATTTCAATCAATTTCTATAAATTTCCATTATATTTCTATCAGTTTCTATTTTTCTTGTAGTGTGAGATGAAAGTTTCATTTTCATTAGTGAACTTAACCATACAGGTCGAGACTTTTTGGAAAACAGTTGACTTCTATCACTATAACTGATATAATATATTTGTAACCGTTCAGGCTATATATCAAAAGTGTAAGAAGGGGGGATAAGGAGATAAGGAAGATAGGGAGATGATAAAATGATGGAATAATGGAATGGTGGAATGGTGGAATGGTGGAATGATGGGGTAATGGTATCCATCAATATTCCAGTATTCCATCATTCCAATATTCCATTATTAATATCTCCCTTATCCCCATAATCTCCATATCTTTTCTTACACTACCTGAACAGTTACATATATTTGTCTTTAATGGCAAGTGAGGTGAAGAGAGTGGCTCGTACATCAAGACCATCTTATGCTAAACGATTAAAGGCAGTGGTTAAGATAAGTGAAGCTATTGTTTCTAACCTTTATTTAGAAGACATCCTTCGGCTCATCACCACTGTTACTGCAGAGGTAATGGGCTCTAAGATATGCTCTTTGATGCTTTTGGATGAAGAAAAACAAGAATTAGTTATCCGGGCAACTCACTCTATCAGCCAGGAATTTTGTGAAGCCTATAAGCAAAAGCCAAACTTAAAGGTAGGAGAAGGAATTGCAGGAAAGGTAGTTAAAGAAAATCTTCCTCGAACGGTGCTCGATGTCACCATAGAAAAAAACTATAAGTATAAAGAAATAGCTAAAAAGGAAGGATTGGTTTCTTTACTCTGTGTTCCTTTAGCTGTTAAGGGAAAAGTAATTGGGGCATTGACCAGCTACACATCCTATCCCCATAAGTTTAGCAAAAGCGAGATTGCTGTTCTGAGCACTGTGGCTAACCAGGCTGCTGTGGCAATTGAAAATGCTAATCTGATGGTCAAAACTAAGATTATTCAAGAGGAGTTGGAGACCAGAAAGCTGATTGAAAAGGCAAAAGGCATCCTTATGAAAGATAGGGGCTTTTCAGAAGAAGAGGCTTATCGAAGAATTCAACAGCAATCAATGAATATTCGTAAGTCTATGCGGGAAATTGCTGAGGCAATTATTTTGACTAAGGAGATTGAAAGAAATAATTGACAAATATTGGAATTGCTTACTTTAGTTGTTATTTTTGACACTACTGCTCTGGCACAGAAATTATTAAAGGAATTAAACCACAAAGGTCACGGAGGAAGAAGAGGTTAAGAAGTTGAGAAGCCTGTCCTGGCGACAGGCAGGGATAAGAAATTGAGAAATCAAGATTTAAAAATCTCATCCTCTTATCTTCTTATCTTCTTATCTTCTTATCTTCTTATCTTCTTATCTTCTTATCTTCTTATCTTCTTATCTTCTTAAATTCTGTGTTCTCTGTGGTTAGGTTTAACAATTAATGTGACAAAGCACTACCTTTTTACATTGTCTCATTAAACCATTCAAGACATACTTTTTTAAACCTTTCAGGAAATTTTTCATAGAGTCGCTCAGCATGGGCAACATTTTCAAATATGATTAATTTCTTTGGATTTTTTGCTTTTTCATAAAGCTCCTGGCTGTGTGAGGTATCTATTACCCAGTCTTCTGTACCATGTAAAAAGAGTACTGGTGTAGGAGAGATTTTGTCAATAACATCAATAGGCTCCTGTTTGGATAGAAATACATTTCCTATCTTAACTTTTAAATTAGGGTCATTCAAATGATCTTTTATAGAATGAAGCGCTGGTTTTTTCCAGAATCGAAGATTCACTTTTGAAACCTTTGTAAATGTGCTAATCAATATAAGTGAATCAATATTCTTGTATGTGGCTGCCTCTAATATAGAAGTTGCTGCTCCAAGAGAAAAACCAATCACTCCAACCTTTTTATGCCTTTTGCGTGCATAATCCACAATCGCCTTTAAATCATGCACCTCTAATGCTGTCAATGTACATCTTCCTCCACTTTTACCATGACCACGTAAATCCATATTGATAACATCATAATCATCCTCAAATTCCCTTGCTATCTTAGTAAATATTGGGGAATCCTTGTATTGTTTAATTCCATGACAAACAATAATTACCTTCTCTTTTCCTCTATAAATTTCATTAAATGCAATCTCAACTTCATCCTCTGTCTTTACTTTAATTTCTTTATATCCTTCTGCTGCCAGCATAATGTTTCCCTTCCTGATATTTCTCAACACCGTTACAAATTGCGATTTTAGAAACGGTTCACTTTAGCGTGAAAGCTTGCGGTTAAAAAATGGAGTTGAAATTAGAAATTGGGGAGAGCAGTGAAA
>JBFMDD010000007.1:0-2951 GCA_040754115.1 bacterium | reverse complement strand
AATCAACTACAATAATCTCATCTGCCCATTTGACACTTTCTAAGCACTCTTTAATATTTTCTTCTTCATTATAAGTGATTATAATTACTGATACACTCAATTATCTTTTTATCTCCTTAAAATTTTTTTCTCTTGCATAAGTTCTATATAAAGGTTTTCTACCTTTTCTACAAATATATCTTCAGTAAATGATTTTTCTACTATTTGGCGTCCTGCTAAACCCATTTCCCAAGCCTTTTTTTTATCATCTAGCAGGGTTAGAATAGCGTTGGATAGTCCTTCAGCATCCCCTGGCGAGCACAATAATCCTGTTTTGCCATCTTTAACAATTTCTGGTATACATCCTACCTTAGTAGCCACTACTGGTTTACCGGTGGCCATCAGTTCCAGAGTTACCCGACTATTTGCTTCAGAGTCTACAGAGGAGATCACTCCTATATTTAAAGCTGACATAATTTCTGGTATATCTGAGCGAAAGCCAGGCAGAAGAATATCTTCTGCTATCCCTAACTTAGTTGCTAAAGCATGAAGTTCATCTTTTTTTACTATGCCTTCCTGCCCTACAATCAAGAATTTTACTTCAGGCTTCTTCTTTTTCACTATACTTGCCGCTTGTATAAAATACTCATATCCTTTCACTGGGTCTAAGTGTCCAATGGTTCCCACTACTGGTAAATCATCCAATTCTAACTCATCTCTTATCTTCTTACCATTTACCTGAGGATTAAATCTATCACAATCCACAGCTCCGTATATAGTTACTATTTTTGTAGGGTCTAATCTATTGTTAATCAAAAGTCTCTGTCTAACCATTTCTGCAACAGTAATCACCTTATCTGTTGCTTTTTCATACAACCATTTGTTAAATATATGATTTTTTACTGGAGTATGGACATGTCTGGTTCTGATTATTATTGGATTTTTTTTAGTCAACCTGGCTGCTACAGCTACATTCCAATGTCCTGTACCACGATGTGCATGAAGAATATCAAATTCTTCTTTTTTTAATAAATTTCTCATCTTCCAGATATCTTTTAAATCCACCCACAGTTCAAAACCGTCTGGTTTTAGATAAATCACCTTTTGTACACCTATGCCATTTAACCTTTCATCTACTGCTCCTCCTTTTTTGCAGGCAACACTGACTTTATGCCCTCTTTCAACCAACTTTTTAATCAGATATAAAGCATTTTCAGCTTCTCCTACCCATGTCTGGCAGGTAATGACTTGTAATATTCTCATGCTAAACATTTAATAACCTCATTAGATATTTTATACTCAACACCGTTACAAATTACGATTTTAGAAATGGTTCACTTTAGCGTGAGAGATTGTGGTTAAAAAATGGATATGAAATTAGAAATTGGGGAAAGAAGTGAAGACTTAATTTCTAATTTCCAATTTCCAAAAGAAATCACCGTGAAAACGATGAAAATAAACCGTCCCTAAATAGCTCAGTTAATGGCAGTGTACAGTATATTTGTTATTCTATTTAAATTCTACTATAAATTTAAGGTTATGTCAATAAAAAAAGAAACTAGACCAAAATTTTTGTTGACATGAGGTAAAATTTAATGCTAAACTATCTCTAAGTTTGGCAAAAATGAAGGTAACATTTGAACAAAGTGAGAATGTTACAAAGCAAAAAATTCCACAAAAGTAAATTCCTATCAGTTTAAATAATGGGTATAAAAATTAGAGATTCTTTAGCAGAAATAGTATTGTATATATCATATTATCTCATTAGCCATATTCTCCCACTACATTTACAATATCGAGTAGCTAAATGGGTAGGGAGTTTCTTGTTCTTTGTCATTCCAACCAGAAGAAAGATAGGTATTTCTAAAATGAGTCGGGTGTTAAAAAAAGAAAAGGCAGAGGTAAAAAAGTGTGTAAAAAAAATGGTGCAGAATTATTGTTATCGCATAGTAGAATTATTTTTGTTACCTAAATTAAATTGGGATAATGTAAATAATTTTATCGAGTATGAAGGACTTGAATATCTTGATCAGGTATTAAGTCAAGGTAAAGGAGGTATAATGGCTACTCCTCACCTAGGCAATTGTGAATTAGGATGTGCAGGATTGTTAATCAAAGGGTATCCTGTAATCCCTATAGCATGGAATATTCCAGTGAAGGGAATAGATAGGCTATTTAAGCAAATTAAGCAAAAAATAGGAATGATGAGCATTCATCCTGACCAGGCAGGTATGAGAAAAGTTCTTTCTGCATTAGAAGATAATAAATTAGTAGGGATAGTAAGTGATGTAGATGGTGGGCCAACAGGTATCCCGGTTGAATTCTTTGGTAGAAAAAAATCCTTCCCAATAGGTCCTATCAAATTAGCTTTGCTTACCAAAGCCGCTCTTATTCCTATATATTGCTTCAGAACAAGACCAGGTAATCTTAAGGTTATGATTGAAGAACCAATGATTTTAGAGAAAGGACACACGCCTAAAGAAGAACTTTTTATTAATACACAACGACTTGCCCAAAAAATAGAATCTTATATCAGTAAATATCCAGAACAATGGCTTTGGTTACCATTAGAAGAGGCAGAAGAAGAGATAGGAAAGATAACCCTAATGTCTCTATCAGTTTCTATTTTTTTCAACATGTACTATTCCTAAAATAAACCATAGCAAATATAATGTTTAACTGTGATTTTTATTCCTGTGCTATCGAGTTAATTCTGCTTTTAAGATTAAGTGGTTTATCCTTTTTTAACCGCAAAGATATCCTAAGATATGTCAAGTGTTTTTTTACACCCAGATTTCAAAAAGTTATCCACAGCCTAACATCTTGATTGCTAACGAGTTAGCAGTTTATTAAATTTGTTGTACCCAAAAAATACTTGACAATTTTGCTGTGATTAGATAAAATTATCTTTTGGGAATACTAATCACAGCATCAGGAGTTTAAATTACCTCGAATTACCAATTGAGGAACTT
>JBFMDD010000006.1:0-5915 GCA_040754115.1 bacterium | reverse complement strand
GTAGTCATAATCTTCTATTAATATATACTCAACACCGTTACAAATTGCGATTTTAGAAACGGTTCACTTTAGCGTGAAAGCTTGCGGTTAAAAAATGGATATGAAATTAGAAATTAGAAATTGGGGAGAGAAGTGAAGACCTAATTTCTAATTTCCAAAAGAAATCACCGTGAAAACGATGAAAATAAACCGTCCCTAAATAACTCAGTTAATGGCAGTGGACAGTATAACATACAAATAAAACTTATTGCAAGAAGTTTTTGGGGTAGGTCAAATAAAAATTGTTGCAAATATCATTTAAATATTGTATAATAAAATCATAATGGAGGGAAAAATAAAATCTAAAAGTCTACTTGAGGGAATTACCTCGCCAAAAGAGCTTAAAGAATTAGATATTACACAATTAAAAATCCTTGCAGGTGAATTAAGAGAGGAAATAATCAACACTGTTTCACACACAGGTGGTCATTTAGCCTCTAACCTTGGTACGATAGAATTAACTATTGCCCTACATTATGTATTAAATACGCCTGTGGATAAGATTATCTGGGATGTAGGACATCAATGTTATGCACATAAATTACTTACAGGGAGAAAATCTGCATTTCATACATTACGACAACATGGTGGGATATCTGGTTTCCCACGCAAAGAAGAATCTGATTATGATGCGTTTAATACAGGGCATGCAAGTACCTCTATCTCTGCTGGATTAGGTATGGCGATAGCTAACGAGTTTAATAGTGAGGAGTCTAAAAAAATAGTTGTAGTTATTGGAGATGGGGCTATATCTGGAGGTATGGCTTTTGAGGCTTTAAACCATGCAGGACAGCTTCAAAAAGATTTATTAGTTATTTTAAATAGTAATGAGATGTCTATCTCCAGAACCGTTGGGGCACTATCTGGCTATTTAAATAGACTTATTACTATGCCCATTTATTCAAGATTGCGAGGGGATATTCAGGAATTAATTAGTAAAGTACCCAGAGTAGGCACACCAATGTTTACCCTGGTTAAAAGGGTAGAAGAAGGTATAAAAAATATATTAATTCATGGGGCATTATTTGAGGAGTTAGGATTTAGGTATTTTGGGCCAATTGATGGACATGACCTGCCTTTATTGATTAATGTTATAGGGAGGATTAAAGAATTAAAAGGACCTCATATCTTACATATCCTTACTAAAAAAGGTAAAGGATATGAGCCAGCAGAGAAAAATCCAGAATGGTTTCATGGGTCAAGTCCTTTTGATATATCCACTGGTAAACCAGTAGTGGGTGATGAATTACCTTCCTTTTCTCAAACGATGGGCAAGGCTGCGGTAGAGTTAGCTAAGCGTGATTCAAAGATTGTTGCAATTACTGCTGCTATGGCTGAAGGAACAGGCTTAACTTATTTTAAGGAAGTTTTTCCTGATAGGTTTTTTGATGTTGGTATTGCAGAACAACATGCGGTTACCATGGCTGCTGGTATGGCAATTTCAGGGCTGAAACCTATTTGTGCTATCTATTCAACATTTTTACAACGGGCTTATGACCAGATTTTACATGATGTTTGCCTGATGAATTTGCCAGTAGTATTTTGCATTGATCGGGCAGGGATAGTCGGTGAAGATGGACCTACACATCAGGGGTTGTTTGACATCGCTTATTTACGACATCTACCCAATCTGGTTATCATGGCACCAAAAGAGACAGCAGAACTTATTACTATGTTAAATTTGGCTGTCTCAAGTTCACAACCGTGTGCCATTAGATACCCACGAGGTAGTCCACAACAAGTTGAAGAACAGCAACCTCTTTTTAAAATTGGCGAGGCGGAAGTGGTAAATGAAGGTAACGATGCCACTATTTTTGCTTTGGGGAGAATGGTTTATCCTGCTATTGAGGTAGCTAAAAACTTAAATGCTAAAATAGGGGTGGTGAATGCCCGATTTGTTAAGCCTTTGGATGAAGAGTTAATATTAAATCTTGCTAAGAAGACTAAAAAAATTATCACTATTGAAGACCATGTTAGGACTAATGGATTCGGTAGTGCTATCCTGGAATTATTAAATGCAAATCAAATAAAAGATGTAGATGTTAAATGCATTGGATTCCCAACAGAGTTTATTGAGCATGGGCAGATGGCAATACTATTTAAAAAGTATGGGTTAGATGTAGATGGAATTACTCAATCTATCAAGGAATTCTTAAAATGATAAAAACAATTACTCTTTTTATCAATCCAAATCGAAAAGATGCACCTCTTGTACTTAAAGAATTACTATCATGGCTGGATAAAGAAGGAGAATATAAGTTACTTATGGAGGAGAAAATTGCTACACAATTAGCACAAAAAGAGTTAGGGGCTACAGAATCTACATTAAAAGATACTTCTGACCTTGTTATTGCATTAGGTGGAGATGGCACAATGCTGCATGCTGTCAGGTTGATGGCAGACAGAGATGTTCCTATTCTTGGTGTAAATTTTGGTGGATTAGGGTTTTTAACAGAAATCACTCAACAAGAATTATATTCATCGCTTAAAGATGTCCTCAATGGTAAATTTGATATAGAAGAGCGGATGATGTTAGAGACTAAAATTAGTGGTCAGACAACATATAAAGCATTAAATGATGTTGTGATTACCAAAGGGACATTGGCAAGGGTTGTCCCTTTAAAGGTACTTATTGATTCAGAATATCTAACTACATATCAAGGAGATGGTATAATTGTTGCTACACCAACTGGTTCTACCGCATATTCGTTATCTGCAGGAGGACCTATTGTCATTCCAGAGATGAAGACAATTATCCTGACGCCTATCTGCCCTCATACTTTAGGTGTTCGGCCAATGGTTATTCCACATATCTCAAAAATAACCATCGTCATAGAATCAGATGCAGAGGGAATTATGCTTACAATTGATGGCCAGCAAGGGATTAAACTTAATTTTCACGATGAGGTAGATATAACCTATGCAAAAAAGCCTATAAAATTAATCAAGCCCAAAAAAAGAAGTTTCTATGAGGTATTGAGAACTAAATTAAAATGGGGAGGAAGACTCAAAGAGTAAGATGAAAGAGGATTCTTCACAATTATGGGAAGAGGCTCTGGTACGATTAAAGGTTGGAGAAGAGAAGATAAAGTTAGCAACTATGATGTGGAAAAGGGGTGAGTATGCAGATGCAACACTTAAGATTCATCACGCAGTATATCATACTGCCAGAGCTATACTTTATGCTAAGGACATACATCCTGATACTGACTCACAAGCAATTGAAGAATTTGGCTTAAATTTCTTACAATCTGGTATCATAGATAAAAAAGATGTTAAGCCTTACCTTACTTTTAGAAGGGTGCGTGAGGATGATACCCAAAGTGTGAATGTATTTACCACAGATAAAGAAAAAACCTTGCATATGTTGAGTGATGCAAAGCATTTTATAAAAGATGTTGAAAAATATATCCAAAAAGAAATAAAAAGGAGGAAAAAAGTATGCCCGAGTTAAGAAAAGATCCAGTCATTGGTAGGTGGGTAATAATTGCTACTGATCGGGGGAAACGGCCGTCTGACTTTAAACACCCAGAGCCTGAAACCACAATAAATAGTCATAACTGCCCATTTTGTGGAGGACATGAATCTATGACTCCACCTGAAATACTATGTATGCGAGAACCAAATTCTCCACCCAATTCACCAGGTTGGTGGGTTAGAACTATCTCCAATAAATTCCCTGCCTTACAAATAGAGGGAGATTTGGATAGACAGGGTGAAGGGATATATGATATGATGAATGGAGTGGGGGCACATGAGGTGATAATTGAAACTCCAGAGCATAATAAAAGTTTAGCTGACTTAGAAACTCATTATATTGAGAAGGTACTTTTGAGTTATCGTGAAAGAATGCTTGATTTAAGAAAAGATAGACGATTTAAATATATCCTTATATTTAGAAATCATCGAAGCAGTGCCGGGGCTAGTTTAGACCACCCACATTCACAATTAATTGCTACTCCCATCGTGCCTAAACGAGTTAAGGAAGAACTTAACGGCACATTAAAGTATTTTAATTTTAAGGATAGATGTGTTTTTTGTGATATTGTTCGTCAGGAGATAAAAGATAAAAAACGAGTAGTGATTGAAAACGACCATTTCCTTACTTTTACTCCTTTTGCATCCAGATTCCCCTATGAAATTTGTATCATCCCTAAGGAACATATGGCTTGCTATGAGTCTATTACTAAAGAGACGATTCCAGCATTAGCACAAATTCTAAAATCCTCTTTATTAAAATTAAAGAAATTATTAAATGATCCACCATATAATTATATAATTCATACTACACCTTTTTCTCTGCCAAGTGATTTAAAAGATTATCACTGGCACATAGAAATTATTCCAAGATTAACTCATATAGCTGGGTTTGAATGGGGGACAGGATTTTATATTAATTCAGTCAAACCTGAAGATGCTGCACAAGATTTAAGGGGAGTTGAAGTATGAGTATTTATTTTAGGAACTAAGAAGTATGAGTGATGTTTTAGTTGTTGGATTAACCGGCGGATTGGCAACGGGGAAAACAACCATTGCAGAAATATTTAACACCCTTGGTGCTATAATCATAGATGCTGATAAGGTAGCAAGAGAAATAGTAAAACCTAACTCTTCTACATGGCAGGAGCTAACGGAGTATTTTGGCACAAAAATATTAAATGATGATTTGACTATTAATCGAAAGCTATTATCTGATTTGGTCTTTAGTAATGAGACTTATCGAATAAAATTAAACGAAATTACTCATCCTACTATTATACAAAGAATAAAAGAAGAAATAGAAAAGCTAAGAAGTAGTGGAAAGGCGAAAATAGTTATTATTGATGCACCTTTGCTTATAGAGGCTAAAATGGCTTCAATGGTGGATAGGCTAATAGTTGTTACTGCATCAGAGATTACACAAATTAAGCGGGTGATGAAAAGAGATAATTTATCACCCGATGCGGCTAAAAACAAAATCAACTCACAAATGCCATTATCTGAAAAGGTTAAATTGGCTGATTTTGTTATTGATACAGACTGTCAAAAAACAGAGTTAAAAGAAAAGGTAATAAAAATTTGGGATAAACTAACTTTGGTAACTGGTAATTGGTAACTGGTAATTGGTAACTGGTAATTAATAACCATTTAACCAATTACCATTTAACCAGTTACCAATTACCAACATGGAGGTGATTAAATGATGAAGAAAAAAATAGGAGCACAAGAACATACCATTATTATTGGTACGATTTTAGCTAGTATACTGGTGTTTGTATTAGGTTTTTTCTTAGGTCGAGTATGGGTACTGATGCCTCAGGAAAAAATGGTACAGGTTAAAAAAGAAGAGCCTGCTACTCATGTAGTTGAACCAGAGGAAGAATTTGAAGATACTTTAGATCAGATTAAACAGCAAAAACTTAGGGAAGAAAGAGAAAGAAAAGAGGCAGAAGAAAGGTATAAGAGAATTAAAGAGGAAGAAAGGGAGAGGGAAAGGGCATTATTAGAGGAAAAGAAAAGAAAAGAAGAACAAGAGAGGGAAAAAGCGTTAGCTAAAAAACGCAAAAGAGAAAGATTACTGGTACAACAGAAGGAAAAGGAAGAAGAATTAGCTGAGAAAAGAGCTATAGCTAAAAAGCAAGAAGAACAAAAACGCAAATTACAAGCACAACAACAAGAACAGGAAAGGAAGAGAAAACAAGAGGAAGAAAGGAAGAGAAAACAAGAAGTTCAAAAAGCACTTGAGGAGAAAATAAAAGCAACTAAGGAAGAAAAGCCAAAGCCTAAGGAAGAAAAGCCAGAACCCACACCCACACCCACACCCACTCCTATTCAACTATCAGAAGGTGAATATTTTACTATTCAGCTGCAATCTTCACAAGATAGAGAGCGGGTTG
>JBFMDD010000005.1:11643-18243 GCA_040754115.1 bacterium | reverse complement strand
TAGCATAGGAGGAGACCAATGTCAAGTATTTTTGTTAAAAAATTTGCAGATTTTTTAATGAGTTAAGTATTTATATATCAAGTGGTTAAAGGTATAGAGAAAAGGTCACTTGCCGATTTAAGGATAACTCCTATTCAATTAACAATCGCAATAATGAGTGTGGTAATATGTATAAGTTTGGGTTTAATATTGGCAAAGGATAAATAAAAATGACTTTTGGAGAAACATTAGTAGTAGTAGGAACATTTACGATATTTATGACGATTATTGTATTACTTGATTATTTAGGAAGTAAAAGGCAACAAAGCCATAAATGAAAACATTTTATGTTCTTTGACAATTAAATAAGGTAACTAAGCATCTTAAAAAGAAACAAGTTGAAGTAGCATGGTCAAGTTATTAAGGGTATACGGTGGATGCCTTGGTGCCAGAAGTCGATGAAGGACGTGATAAGCTGCGATAAGCCTCGGGGAGTTGCACATAAACTTTGATCCGGGGATTTCCGAATAGGGAAACCTAATGGAGGTAATGCTCCATTACCTATACCTCAATACATAGGGTATAGGGGACAACCAGGTGAAGTGAAACATCTCAGTAACCTGAGGAAGAGAAAGAAAAAATTAGTCATTAAATGTTAGTCAATTGTTTTTAAGACCATGTCTTTTAAACAAGAGATTAAATAAATGACTATGGTCGATTCCGTAAGTAGCGGCGAGCGAACGCGGAAGAGCCTAAACCTGAATTTGCGTTAAAGACCATATCTCGTTGCAAATTTAGGGGTAATAGGGCTTAAATAGGGTAGAGGTATGTTGTAGCACCCGGGAAGTCAAAAATTTATACTATAGCTGAATAATTCTGGAAAGAATAGTCATAGAAGGTGATAGCCCCGTAAGCGAAATAGTATAAACTTCCTGCGTTTAAGTTCCTGAGTACGGCGGGACACGGGAAATCCTGTTGGAATTTGGGAGGACCACCTCCTAAGGCTAAATACTCTCTGGCAACCGATAGTGGACAAGTACCGTGAGGGAAAGGTGAAAAGTCCTCCGGAAGGAGCGTGAAATAGTACCTGAAACCGTATACTTACAAGCTGTAGAAGGGCTATGTTGGGTTACTGGATTTTGAAGAAAGGTATTAGTTTACTAATACTTAGTATTCTTTGTCTGGTACCTGATATGCCTGACTGCGTGCCTTTTGTATAATGAACCGGCGAGTTACTAAGTGTTGCAAGGTTAAATGGTGAAAAACCATGAAGCCACAGCGAAAGCAAGTCTGAATAGGGCGACAAAGTAGGATTTAGTAGACCCGAAGCCGAGTGATCTATCCATGGCCAGGATGAAGCGTGTTTGACCGCACGTGGAGGTCCGAACCTGCGGACGTTGAAAAGTCTTGGGATGAGCTGTGGATAGGAGTGAAAGGCTAATCAAACTCGGTGATAGCTGGTTCTCCCCGAAATGCCTTTAGGGACAGCCTCATAAATTAAGTAATGGTGGTAGAGCACTGAATGGGCTAGGGACCCCTCCAGGTTACCAAACCCAATCAAACTCCGAATGCTGTTACTGATATTATGGGAGTGAGTCTATGGGGGATAAGCTCCATAGTCAAAAGGGAAAAAAACCAGACCATCAGCTGAGGTCCCCAAGTATGAGCTAAGTGGAAAAGGATGTGGAGATGCAAAAACAGCCAGGATGTTGGCTTAGAGGCAGCCATCATTTAAAGAGTGCGTAATAGCTCACTGGTCGAGTGTGTCTGCGCTGATAATTTAACGGGGCTTAAGCTCATCACCGACGCTATGGATAATCAGATACCAGATGATAAAGAAGGGATAACAGATTTTTTCTGTTTTCTTGAATTTGGATTCTGAAAACTGTCTGATTATGGTAGGGGAGCGTTCCATGGTAGAGTGAAGGTAGACCGTGAGGACTGCTGGACGAAATGGAAGTGAGGATGCCGGTATAAGTAGCGATAAAACGGGTGAGAAACCCGTTCGCCGAAAGCCTAAGGTTTCCTTGGGAAGGTTAATCCGCCCAGGGTAAGTCGGATCCTAAGTCGAGGCTGAAAAGCGTAGACGATGGACAATCGGTTAATATTCCGATACCATCTTTTAACCGTTATGAGCAATGTGGTGACGCAGAAGGGTAGGTCATCAGCCGATTGGAAGTGGCTGTCTAAGCCAATAGAGGGATAGTTCTGGCAAATCCGAATTGTCATTTTAAACCTCGAGAGGTGATGGGGACCGGGAGTTTTCTCCTGGGAACTGACTGACCCCACGCTGCCAAGAAAAACCTCTAGTCAGGTTAAAAGATGTCCGTACCACAAACCGACACAGGTAGGCGAGGTGAGAATCCAAAGGCGCTCGAGAGAACCCTCGTTAAGGAACTCGGCAATTTGACTCCGTAACTTTGGAAGAAGGAGTGCCCCGGTAGTGTAAGAGAATTTACTTCTTGAGCACGAAAGGGTTGCAGTGAAATGGCCCAGGCGACTGTTTACTAAAAACACAGGACTCTGCTAAGTTGTAAGACGATGTATAGGGTCTGACGCCTGCTCGGTGCTGGAAGGTTAAGGGGAGAAGTTAACTTAACCATACGATAGATAACTCAGGACAGATAACAGATTTAAAGGTTTACCTATATTTCTGCTATTTGAAATGTGTTTGAAATCAGGTTAAGTGAAGCTTTAAACTGAAGCCCCAGTAAACGGCGGCCGTAACTATAACGGTCCTAAGGTAGCGAAATTCCTTGTCGGGTAAGTTCCGACCTGCACGAATGGCGTAACGATCTGGGCACTGTCTCAACGAGGGGCTCGGCGAAATTGTAGTACCAGCGAAGATGCTGGTTACCCGCAACTAGACGGAAAGACCCCGTGAACCTTTACTATAGCTTGACATTGGATCTGGATATGGTATGTACAGGATAGGTGGGAGACTATGAAGCGTGGGCGTTAGCTTGCGTGGAGTCAACCTTGGGATACCACCCTTATTATGTTTAGATTCTAACCTACATCTGTGAATCCAGATGAGGGACAGTGTCTGGTGGGTAGTTTGACTGGGGCGGTTGCCTCCTAAAGTGTAACGGAGGCGTCCAAAGGCTCCTTCAATGCGTTTGGCAATCGCATGTAGAGTATAAAGGCACAAGGGAGCTTAACTGTGAGACAGACAAGTCAAGCAGATGTGAAAGCAGGGCTTAATGATCCGGCGATTCTGTGTGGAAAGGTCGTCGCTTATCGGATAAAAGGTACTCCGGGGATAACAGGCTGATCTCGCCCGAGAGTCCATATCGACGGCGGGGTTTGGCACCTCGATGTCGGCTCATCGCATCCTGAGGCTGAAGCAGGTCTCAAGGGTTCGGCTGTTCGCCGATTAAAGCGGTACGTGAGCTGGGTTTAGAACGTCGTAAGACAGTTCGGTCCCTATCTGTTGCGGGCGTAGGATATTTGAGAGGAGCTGCTCCTAGTACGAGAGGACCGGAGTGGACGAACCGCTAGTGTGCCAGTTGTCACGCCAGTGGCATTGCTGGGTAGCTATGTTCGGAAGGGATAACCGCTGAAGGCATCTAAGTGGGAAGCCTACCTCAAGAATAGATATCCCGGGTAGATAACTTCTTTTAGTTATCTACCAGGATCTTTCGATTTCTTCTGGATAGCTTGCGAAAAGGAAATCTCCTCGGAGATTTCCTTAGTAGTTCGGTATCTGGATTATCTTAAGACCACCTGAAGACTCCTGGGAGATGACCAGGTTGATAGGCTGCAGGTGTAAGTAGGGTAACCTATTGAACCCTGGTTGTTAAAAAGAAGCAAGACTATCTTCGGATAATCAAGCGACTTTGAGATAATCGGGAGCTGAGCAGTACTAATAAGTCGTGCGACTTGATTGTGCTACTTTGAGTTGTTTCTTTGTTTATCTATATGAATTTTCCAGAATTTTGCAAAGCAAAATCGAACGAATATATACATGAATGATTTTTAAAACTTCTCGGAAATTTTTGTATTAAAGAGTATTTATAAAGGGCTAATATTATAAACAAGGAAGAAATAGATTATGAAAATAATTAATATGCTATGTATCTTATCCTTATTTGGATTAATAACAGAATGAAATGTTGCTAAATATCGGTCTTCACCACAGGCAACTAATGTAGCAACCCCACTTTCTTTCTTTCCAAAACAGGAAAGTACTGCAATACAAACAAAGCCTACTATTGCACAGGAAATTAGAGAATTAAAAAAATTAGCAGATGAAGGAATAATTACTAAAGAAGAATATGAGAAGAAAAAGAATGAATTACTTACTACCGGAGAATACATTGAAGAAGATGAGTTAAAGATGAAAAAGACAGATGATGTAAAAGAAAAACAATGAAAGAAATAAAATCCCGGTGATTATAGCAGAGGAGAAACACCCGTTCCCATTCCGAATACGGTCGTTAAGCCCTCTTGCGCCGATGGTACTGCACTGGTAACGGTGTGGGAGAGTAGGTTGTTGCCGGGGTTTTTTTGTTAAATGTGAGAGAGAAACTTGTGGTAGCGAAGTACTCTTGATCATATAGGAAAGCTAATATACCACGAATTTCATGAATATGAAAGAATATGAAACATACATGCCGACAAGTCGGCACAAAGTATGAAGCCTCTCGGATAAAAGGTTAGGGTTAGGAAGCCGGTATGGAAGTTAGGTTAGGAAGTTAGTAAAAACGGAGGTAGCAAGGAGACCAACTTCCTAACCCCTAAACCAAACTGGCATCATATCCCTAACCCATTTACAAAATTGGGGTGAGAGAAAAGTTGGCTGTTTGAGAAAGCCAATAAAATCAACGCTCAATTTTATCCGAGAGCCTTCACTATGAAGGTTTTCGGATAAAAAGGTTCAAGGATCGAGGTTCAAGGATTAAGGTGAATGGAAAAGAGAAGGATGCTAATGGGATTGGAAACAGCACTTGTGAAATCAATGGGCAATAGGTGAAGAGTAGGGGAAGCCCCTGTTCCTTGCACCTTGATTCTTGTTCCTTCGGTGGGGGTGAAAAGAAGATTGTCTGTTTGGAAGGGCTAATAAAATCAACGCTCAATTTTATCCAAGAGCCTTCACTATACAAAAGGAGGAATAAAATGAAAAGGATAATACTAACATTTATTTTTATAGGAATAGCAAGTCAGGTTTTAGCTAAAGAAAAAGGGAAAATCCAAGAGGATGAATTTGGTACAAAGCCAATGCTAAGTTATTTAGCTGAAGATGCTACCTTTTTGGATGAAATGGAAATGAAATTATTGCTAACCCCAGAACAAATGGGAAAAGTGAAAATGATTATAAAAGCAGAAAAGGATGAAATAGTAGCACTTAGACAAAAATGGATGGATATACTTAAAGATGAAAAACTATCTGTAGAACAAAGGCGAGAGAAAAGAAATGATTTGGATAAAAAGGTAGTGGAAATTGCAAAAGAGACAAAAAGAGATATGAGTGAAATTTTAACTCCATTTCAGTATAAAAATTTTATCCCATGGATTAACCAGAAATGGACTCAAGCATGGACACCACTTCCTAAACCACAAAATACACCAGTTCCTTCACAGACTCCCTTTAAAGATGCATTGCAGAAAGACAAAGAATTAAAGGAATTATCACCCGCTTCACCTACTAAGGAGATGACTGAATCTCAAAAGGAGGCAACAGATGCATTCCTGAAGGCGATTGAATCACAAAGTGAAGATAATCAAGATTGGTTTTCAGAAGATAATCAACAGGCTTCTGATACAAAGGTAGAAAATCCATTTGAAGAATTGTTAGAGGAAGAGTCAGAAGGATCAGAAGATTTTTTCACATCAGAAGAGGAGGACGAATCTTTATCTGAGGATCCATTTGAAGAGGCATTGCGTGAACATAGTGAGGAGAAAAAAGAATAGTAGCACACTGCCTCAGTTATTCAAGTTGAAGATAACTGAATCATTAAATCTGTTGACTTAACGTTGAAATTAGAAATTTGGTTTTTACATCTCTCCACCATTTCTAATTTCACTTAATTTTATTCTCTTTACCTCTGATACATGAGGCATTACATAGTAGTGCTTTGTCACAGAAATTATTAAAGGAATTAAAAACCACAGAGGTCACGGAGGAGGAAGAGGTTAAGAAGTTGAGAAGCCTGTCCTGGCGACAGGCCAGGGATAAGAAATTGACAAATCAAGATTTAAAAATCTCATCCTCTTATCTTCTCATCTTCTTATTTTCTTAAATTCTGTGTTCTCTGTGGTTAGATTTAATAATTAATGTGACAAAGCAGTAGCTTATCTTGTTTAAAGAAGTTATCTCCTTTTTGAGGAGTGATATTTTTCATTCTTTCCCAATCAATTTTACATTAGCAATTCTACTATGAAATCCCCAGCCACTGGCAGATAATCTTATTTCTTTAATCACCTTTGGATTAGGCTCAAGCTCCATTAAGTTTATTGAGGTATAAGAGTACCATTTATCTTGTGATATTTCCTCTCCTATCTTTGGATAATTAATCCTTTTAGCATATAAGAATCCATGCCTCCAGGAGTTAAATTTACCATTGACATCTGTATAGTCTATTTGAACCTCTACAGGATATACCCCACCATGTCTCCCAT
>JBFMDD010000005.1:0-11543 GCA_040754115.1 bacterium | reverse complement strand
GATATACCCCACCATGTCTCCCATCACTTTCAAGTGAAGAATGAATAACCTTGACATCCACCTTAAGGACTAATTGAGTGTATTTTGATACCTCTTTATTCAATATTTGTTTTACACCCATTTCACCATTTACCCACATAGAACCTGTCCTTTTAATCTCTAATGCAAAAGGATATGTAAAATCGCTCTTTATTACTTTGGCATACATTTCCTTCCCAGCACCTATCTTAACTAACTTCCATGCCTTTAACTCTGAGGAAAAATCACCATTAGTTAATAGCTCATGTACTTCTTCTTTAGGAGGTATAGGTGGTGTTTCAGCTTTAGGAGGTAGTGGTGTAGGTTTTTCTTCTTTAGGAGGTACTTCTTCTACTCTTGCAGGTAATTCTTCGAGTTGTGGTTTAGGTACTGGAGTAGTTGGGGGAACAGGTGGTTTTTTGACTACCACTTCTTCTACTGGAGGTACCTCCACTATCTTAGGTGGTATTTTTTCTAATACTATATTTATTTCACGAGCTAATTCCTTATCTAAAAGAGGAGTTATTTCTATGGTTTTACTTTTATATCCGTCGATATTTGCTATCAGTGTATACGCAGTCCCCTGGATTAATCCAGTAATTGTATAAGTTCCACCTGGTTTCGTTGTAGCCTTTTTTACTACTTCATCATTTAATCTTATTTCTAAACTTACATTATCAATTCCCTCACCAGTAGTAGAAGTAATTAATCCATAGATTGATACCTCTACGGGTATAAGAGTTAAGTCTTCAGTCCAGTATTCTTTAGGCTTAGAAGAGAAACTTCGTGTATGTAGTGAATCAAAAGTAGCAGGTTTACTTTTGTCATCTTTAGTAATAAATAGCAAAGAACCAAATCGTCTATCCTGATAGAATTGATAAGTAAAGAAGTCGCCTGGTATATTTTGTCGATCATCGTCTTCTAAAGTAACTATTAAATTCTCCATTGGTATAGTCTTATTTATAGGAGAGTCATTTAAAGTAATTGCGGCAAGGATTTTATCTCTTGAGATAGGAATACCTGCCATTGCTGCAAAATAAGGCTCTATTACCATCTCTGAATAAAAACTAACTTTATTTAAATTGAGCTGTGTATAATTCTTTATGGTTTGATCTTTGAAATTCAAGTATCCCTCACCGAGATCTACTACATCAGATTTTTCAAACTCAGATATATAGTTATCCCACCCGATATTCATTTCTATTAGTTGTTGTCTGATCTGGTCATCTAAATCTAATTTCTCCCATCTACCAAAGATTGGACATGCCCTATCGTAAGAGCGCAAAACAGCTGCTGGTATTAATATAATATCAAACCCTTCTTTAGGAGAAAGCCCTGCTTCTTGTGGACTAACTATACAAAAAGTGAGGCTTTTTATTTCTTTTGCTGATGGAGTAAAGGTTTTTGAGAATTTAAACTTTACAGGTAAATCCTTAATCAACACATATGTATCGCCAATGCCAGGACCTATTAGACATGGGTCTTTTGAAATAGCTGAGGTTATTTTTTCTTCAGTGGTATAGCTTATCTTTACAGTATCTTCATTCTCTGCTACAGAATTAATTTTTATTTTAGCCTTTTGGGACTCAAGTAGTAATTCTTCCTGGTCTTCTATTTTTACCTCCATGCCTGCTATATTAATATTTAATAAATGAGTAATGCAAGTCTGTGGTTGTAAACAAGTATAACTTTCATCACCATTAGGGTCGTGGAGGATAGTAAGTGGAATAATAGGAATGGATGTATAAGTAGTATATACCTTTGAGGTAAGCCGAACAGTAATATAAGTTGTATTTGGCCTCATTTCTTGTCCAAAAGGCATGACTGTTCTAACAATAATTTTATACCTTACTTCGGGTTTTTCTTGGGAAATGACCCTTGTTACAATAGGCTTTTCCTCTACTACCCCTCCTCTACTTATTATATCATTTGCCTCTTCAAAAAGAAGTGTCCATTTATCTGAATTAGGATAAGTTTCTACTTCAACATTGATGATGATGGTACATTTTTGTGGTGCCCGTGTTTCATTTTCACCTCGCCAATTGAGCCCAAATTTAAAAGAAGTTGATTCCTTAGGTAAAGTAATTGGGGTAATTCCTGTAAAGGAAACAGTACTATCTGTCCAGAAAGGGATGTTAAGGAACCCCTTCCATTTTGTGCAAACCTTACCTAAAGAGATAACTGGAGAGGAATCTGTCTCTCCAAGAGCTAAACCATGCACGCAAAAGATAAAAATTAATAGAGATAAAAATTTCCTTCTTAGCATTTTAACCCTCCTCCTTTTTCAAAGCTTCTCCTGAAAATAGGAAGTAGAGAGTAGAAAGTAGAGAGTAGAGAGTAGAGAGTAGAGAGTAGAGAGAAAACCTTTCCTCCCCCTGTTTTTTCCTATTTTCATTCTTCTGTTGTGAACCAACGGTTCATAACCGTTTCTCCTGAAAATGTCCGTAACTTATTGTAATTGCTTGACTTACAAAACTACATTTTTATCGTCATTTGTGCCCTACAGGGGCATGAGCGTTTCTCCTGAAAATAAACCACAGATAAACACAGATTTTATTCACCGCAAGATGCCACAGAGGATAATTAACAATTATCAATTATTCTCCTGCAAAAAAGTAACATTATAAACATACTTTTTTAGTTTACCAAATTCTAACATAGATGTCAAGAAAAACTTTACTACGAATTAAACGAATTTTACGAATGAATACTAATTATTAGAAACAATGAAACAAATACTTATTAAGATTTTGCAGAACTCTGGGACTTAGTGTATAGTTTAATTGCCATTTGGCAATAATTATTGCCATAAGTCTTTATTTACTATTTACCATTAACTGGACGGTGGACTTTAGTGTGAAAGCATTAGGTGTCCCTTTAAAAGATGACATTGAGAGAAAGGACCAATTTTACTAATAAAAAGAAATTGACAACTGGTGCATCTTTTGGTATTATATACTCAACACTGTTACAAATTGCGATTTTAGAGACAGTTCACTTTAGCGTGAAAGCTTGCGGTTAAAAAATGGATATGAAATTAGAAATTAGAAATTGGGGAAAGAAGTGAAGACCTAATTTCTAATTTCCAAAAGAAATCACCGGGAAAACGATGAAAATGAACCGTCCCTAAATAGCTCAGTTAATGACAGTGTCCAGTATAAAATAACCACTATAGGAGGATATTTAAAGTTTGAATTTTAGATGTATCTCTTTTTTAATCATAAGTAGCTTAACCACAACCTATATTACAGAGGCCAACACTGTTAATCGCATTGTTGCCTGGGTGAATGATGATATAATAACTCAAGCTGAGATAGATAAAGCAGTGAGTATGTTAGGTTCAGGTATTACACCTGAACAAATGGATAAACTACGACAGCAGGTGTTAGATAAGTTAATTGAGGAAAAGATGGTCTTACAAGAAGCTAAAAGACAACAAATTCAACCATCAGCCGCAGAGGTAGAAGAAGCTCTTGATAATGTTAAAAAACAATTTAAATCTATTGAGGATTTTAAAAAGGCGATTAAATCAGAAGGACTTACCGAAGATGACCTACGCAAAGAATATGAAGAGAATTTAACAAAAAAAGAATTGATAAATAGCGCGGTATGGGCAAATGTTCAGATATCTGCAGATGAACTAAAACAGATTCGAGATGATTTTGCTAATCAAATTAGAGTTAGACATATCCTGGTCAAAAGTAAACCAGAGGCTATTCTTATCCTTGCACGATTAGATAAAGGAGAGAAATTTGAGGAGTTAGCTAAAAAATACTCCATTGATCCAGGCAGTAAAAATAAAGGTGGAATGATTGACTTTTTCACTAAAGAGAAAATGGTAAAAGAATTCTCAGATGTTGCCTTTGCTTTAAGAAGGATAGGAGAGATAAGTGGTATAGTAGAAACTAAATTTGGATTTCATATCATTCAACTCGTAGAGAAAAAAGAATTAACAGAGGAAGAATTGGAAGAAATAGTCAACGAACAAGAAGTAAAGCTGAGGCAGGCAAAGTTTAATGAAGAATTTACAAAATGGATAGATAAATTAAAAGAAAAGACATACATTAAAATAGAATTTTAACCCACGCATCTGCAGAGAAATAAATATCCAATTTCTATGCGTCTGTGGGGTTATAATTCCTTAAGCAGGCGAAAGAGAAAACGATGGACCATTCTAAAAGTCGGTAGTTTGGATTTACCCCATTGGCGTTCATATTCATGGCTTGAAACTTCACAAACCTTATAGCCTTTTTTTAAACACTTCATTATCATCTCATGTTCTATATCAAACTGATTTGCCTTAAGGTTTAAAGACAATGCTACATCTTTTTTAATTGCCCGAAAGCCATTAAGACAATCAGTTAATGCAGTTTTAAACCTCAGATTAATAATCAAGGTAATTAGTCCTCCTCCAACCATCCTTACATAATTGGAATAATTACCATGAAATTCATCACTTCCACCTAACATTCGTGAGCCAATAACCAAATCTGCCTTTCCTTGTATAATAGGCTCAGCTAATCTAGGGATATCCTTTGGTTCATGCGAGCCATCTGCATCGATAAAGACAATGATGTCACCTCTGGCGATGTTAATTCCTATTCGATAAGCATCTCCTTTGCCTTTCCCATTATCCATAATTACCTTTGCCCCATGTTTGCCTGCAATCTCTTTAGTATTATCTTCTGAGTGTCCATCAACAACAATTATTTCATCGGCATAAGGTTCTACCTGTTCAATAATTTGTTTAATTCCAACTGATTCATTTTTAGCAGGAATAATAACCGAAATACTCACTTTATATAATTTTCTCCGTTGTGATATATTAGTTAGTGAATAGGTATATTAAATAAACTGAGACGGTTCACTTTTGTTTGAAAGATTGCAGATAGAAAAGGAAGTTGAAATTGGAAATTCGAAATTGGAAATTAGGGAGAGAAGTAAAAGCCCAATTTCTAATTTCAATTTTCTGTGAACGCTTACAAAGAAATCATAGGAAAAACGATAAAATGAACCGTCCCAATAAACTTAATCTTCATCTTTCAAAATATACCCTGTGCCACGAATGGTATGTATAAGTTGTTTTTCAAATCCCTTATCAATCTTATTCCGTAAATATTTAATATATACCTCGATGACATTTGTAAAGGTGTCGAAGTCCTCATGCCAGACATGTTCAGATATCATAGTTCTGGTCACAACCTGGTTGGCATTAAGCATAAAATACTCAAGAAGGGCATATTCTTTGCTGGTTAGTGGTATTTCTATGCCTGAGCGTGTAACTTTATGGGTTAATTGATTCAGTTCTAAGTCAGCTACTTTAAGGGTGGTGGTTTTATCCATCCTTTTTCTCCGAAGCAATGCCCGAATCCTGGCTAAAAATTCATCAAAAGGAAAAGGTTTAGTAAGATAATCGTCCGCACCTGAATCCAGCCCTAATACCTTATCACCTATTTTATCTTTAGCGGTAAGCATCAATATGGGTACATCTATCCCTTTATTTCTAAGTTCCTGGCAGATAGATATTCCGTCTTTACCGGGCAGCATAATATCAAGAATTATCAAATCATACGGATTAACTTCTGCCAAAAAGAGTGCTTTCTCCCCATTGTAGGCTACATCAACCACATAGTATTCTTCCTTTAAGCCTCTCTTGATAAAAGAAGCTATTTTCTTCTCATCCTCTACTAATAAAATACGCACTTTTATTTACCCCTGTTAATCTCTTAAACACATAAACCAGTTCTAACGATAGGTCAGGCTGAGTTACTAATGTCGTGTTGAGGAAATTCTGCACTATTTTCAAAGATTATCACCCCTAATCAGATATAGGTGGTGGGTGGTGGGTAATGGGTAATAGGTGATGGGTAATAGGTAATAGGTAATATCCCCACTACCTACTACCCATAACCCATCACCTAAACCTATCTCGAGCTCTATGACACGATACTGGTGCAAAACTTAGTCAACACGACACTAACAGTAACCCTTTATCCGAAAAAACCTTCTTAGTTAATATACTGTTAGCATTCTATCTATAGCCTTTTTTGCGCGCTTTGCTATATCAGGAGGTATTTCTATGTAGTATTTTTCTTCCTCCAGTGCCCATAAAACTTTCTCCAGCGTAGTAAGTTTCATATTATGACATACAGCTAATTCTGAAGCCGGGTAGAAAGTCTTTTGTGGATTTTCTTTTTTTAGCCGATGAATAATCCCATTTTCAGTACCAATAATAAACTCTTTAGCCTCTGACTGTTTTACATACCGACATATGCCCATAGTGCCAAATACACCATCAGCAAGAGCGACTACATCAGGCGTACACTCAGGATGAACAATTACTTCTGCTTGAGGATGTACAGTTCTGGCAGATTGAATATCCTTTGAAGATATTCTTCTATGGGTTGGACAGAATCCCTCCCAGAGAATAAGTTCTCTTTTGGTCTGTTTAGCAATATAACTTCCTAAGTATTCATCCGGGGTAAATATTATCTTCTTATCTGCAGGAATTGATTCGACAACTTTAATACCATTGGATGAAGTACAACAAATGTCACTCATAGCCTTAATCTGCGCCGTAGTGTTTACATACGATACAACTATAGCCTCTGGATGTTTTTGTTTGAGTTCAGTTAAATCTTCCACAGTAATCATTTCTGCTAATGGACAGCCAGCATCAGGCTCAGGGATAAGTACTTTTTTAAGAGGGGAAAGGATACTGGCGGTTTCAGCCATAAAATGTACTCCACAGAAAACAATTATTTCTGCATCAGTCTGTGCTGCTGTTCTTGAAAGGTCAAGTGAGTCTCCAACAAAATCAGCTATATCCTGAACCTCTCCTAACTGATAGTTATGAGCTAAAATTACTGCATTTTTTCTCTCTTTAAGTTCTTTTATTCTATCTGCTATGCCTTTTGTTTTACATGACATATTAGTACTCATTGAGTTAAAAATACCAAAATTCCCTTTTGGACATGGAGTTTATTTCTTGCCTGCTCAAATACAATAGAATGTTTACTATCTAACACTTCTGAGGTAATCTCCTGTCCACGATGTGCTGGTAGGCAATGCATTACTAAGCAGTCATCTTTTGCCAGATTAACTATCTCTTTATTAACCTGATAATTGGCAAAATTTTTCTTTCTCTCTTCTTCTTCTTTTTCTTGTCCCATACTTGTCCACACATCAGTATAAATTATATCTGCATTGCAGGCTGCCTCAATAGGGTCATGAATGATTTTTATCTGGCTTTTTGAGTTAGAGGAAATTTCCTTTGCCACTACCACTATTTCTTTATCTGGCATATATTTAGATGGAGTAGCAATAGTGATGTTGATACCCATCATAGCAGAGATTAAAAGCAGGCTGTGCGAAACATTATTTCCTCCATCACCAATAAAAGTTAGATTTAATCCTGCAACCTCCCCTTTTTTCTTCCAGATAGTATATACATCGGATAACACCTGACATGGGTGAAAACGGTCAGACAAACCATTAATTACAGGCACTTGTGCAAATTTAGCTAACAGCTCCACATCCTTATGAACATAGGTTCTGGCAATGATAATGTTAAGATATTGAGAAAGTGTTTTACTAACATCCTCAATCGATTCTCTTATCCCAAGCTGAATTTCATCATCCCGTAAAAATACTGGGTAACCTCCTAATTGTTGTATTCCAACTTCAAAAGAGACCCTTGTCCTTATCGAAGGCTTCTGGAAGATTAATCCAATAGCCTTCTTATCTAATGGGAGATATTTCTCACCTGCTTGCTCTTTGCTTATAATTGAATCAGTTAACTCAAAAATCCATTGAATATCAGATACATCTAAATCAGTTACAGATAATAAATCACGCTTTGCCATTTACCTCTCCTTTTCGCTCTACTTTCTACTCTTTTTGTAACACCTTATCTAATATTTCTATTGCCTTATCTACATTCTGTTTAGTTGTAATTAATGGTGGTAGAAATCGTAAGACCTTTTCTACCGTACAATTGATAATTAATCCTTGTTGTAGGCAGGCATCTACAATTGAACCTCCAGCAGTCTCAAGTTCCATCCCAACCATTAATCCTTTACCTCTTACCTCTTTTATAAAGCTATATTTATCTTTTAATTCGTATAGTTTATTAATCAAATAATTACCTGTTTCTCTTGCATTTTCGACCAGATTTTCTTCTAAAATCAGATTAATCACTGCTAATGTTGCTGCACAAGCTAATGGGTTCCCGCCAAAGGTAGATGCATGAGTTCCTGGTGCTAACAGGTCTGCTAATAGTGGTTTTGCTATCATTGCACCGATTGGCATACCGCTTCCTAACCATTTAGCTAATGTCATAATATCCGGGATAATCCCATAATGTTCGTATCCAAACATCTTACCAGTTCTACCAATTCCTGTCTGTACCTCATCTAAGATAAGCAATATTTTATGCTCATCGCACAAGGCTCTCAATCCTTTTAAATACTCCAGACTGGCAACATTTATTCCTCCTTCTCCTTGAATTGGTTCTACCATGACAGCACAGGTAGATTTGGTAATAGCCTTTTCTATTTGCTCAATGTCGTTAAAAGGTACATACTTAAATCCATCAACCAATGGTTCAAAGCCCTTATGTATTTTTTCCTGCCCTGTAGCACTCAAGGTAGCCAAAGTCCTACCATGAAATGAGTTTGTCATAGTAATTATCTCATATTTACCTTTCCCATATATCCTTGCGAGTTTAATAGCTGCTTCATTTACCTCTGCACCACTATTAGCAAAAAATACCTTCCCTCCAAATGAAATTTGTGACAACTTCTTTGCTAATTCTACCTGTGGCATAGTGTAATATAGATTAGAGAAATGTATCAATTTATTTGCCTGTTCATGAATAGCCTTAACTAATTTATGATGGCAGTGCCCAATACTATTTACACCCTGGCCAAAGAAATCTAAGTATTCCTTCCCATTAATATCCCAGAGTTTAATTCCAGCTCCTTTTACCAGGCATACAGGAATGCGTTTATAAACAGGAATCATAAATTCTTTTTCTTCTTCAATAATTTGTCTCTCATACATCATTAGGTTACCTCCCATGGTTTAAATATAATACCTTATATTGAGCTATTAGTCAAGTGATTTTAAGTACTTCAAAAGGTAAATTTTATAGTCGTTCCACCTAATTCTTGAATAATTTTAAGTATTACAGGCCCTAATACGACGAGTAGAATAATTGGGAATATGAAGAATATTAGTGGGAAAAGCATCTTGATAGGTACTTTCATTGCCTCTTCTTCCACGCGCTGTCGCCGCAAAACTCTGAGTTGGTCTGATTGCACCTGAATTACCTTCGCAATGCCAATACCAAGTTGCTCTGATTGAATAATATTATTGATAAATAATTGTAGGTCTTCTACTCCAGTCCGCTTACCAACATCCTTCAATGCCTCTCTACGACTCTTACCAACCATAATTTCTTCTAACGCCTTTCTAAATTCTGATGCTAACGGTCCTTTGGTTTTCTCAACTACCTTAGATAAAGCTAAGTCAAATCCTAACCCTGCTTCCATACTTACCTCTAATAAATCAAGGGTATCTGGTAGTGCCCTTGAGATTAACCTTTTCCTTGTCATTACCCGCTTACTTAGCCAGAATTTAGGACATATAAATCCCAACCCAAATCCGCTTAAGGCAAAAACAAGAATCAGTATAGGTGGGTTTAGTTTAATAATGAGACAGGGTATTAAAATGATAAATAATACAATCAAACTTATCAAAAATTGTAATACAATAAATTCGGCTGGTTGTAAATTACCTGGATTGCCTGCCATGATAAGTTGTGTAAGAAGTCTATCTTGATACATAGAGGCTTCTTCTTTTTCTCCCTTAGTAAATTTTAAAGCTATCTTTTGTATAATTGGTTTAATCATCCGTTCAAAGAAAGATTTTTTTAATTCTTCTTCTTCTAAAGAAATTACTATTTGCTCAGATGTTTTAACATCAGTCAACTTTTTAAGTCGACTGATTACTTTAGCCCTTTTGAATGTAACTGCTCCCATGATTAACAAAGAAAAGGTAGAGATAAACATTAAAATTATCATCAATAATAAAAGGTTCATTGCTGTTTCCCTCTCTTTACTCCCTTTACATTTCCACTTGGATTATTTTTCTAATAATGAGAATACCTATTGTTTGCATAGTAATACCTATCCCAATCATAACCCAGCCTATAGGTTCAGTAATAAGTAACTTATAAATATCTGGTTGAAGAATAGAAAGAATTAACCCTAATATAATAGGTAAAAGAGAGATAATAAGTCCGGAAAGGCGTCCTTGAGCGGTCAATGTTTTTATCTCTCCTTTAATTCTAATTCGTTCCCGAATGGTATGAGCCACGCGGTCTAAAATCTCTGCTAAATTTCCACCAATCTGCTTTTGAATCAATACTGCGGTCACGACTAAATCTAAATCCTCACTTTCTACTCTATTAGTAAGGTTATGAAGTGCTTTTTCTAAAGGGACGCCTAAATTATCTTCGCGTAAAACCCGGCTAACCTCAACTGACATAGGAGGAAAAGTCTCCTTTGCAACCATATCTAAGCTTTGCAAAAAGCTATATCCTGCTTTAAGTGAATTTGAGATAAGCGAGATGGTATTAGATAACTGTTTAGTAAATGCAGATAACCGTTTTCTTTTAAGATGATGTAAAAAAATATGTGGAATCAGATATCCAATACTACCTCCAATAGCTGAGCCAATAAAAAATAGTTTTGGGAAAATTACTGCACCAATACCCGCCAGGCAAAGTGTCATAAATAAATTAATCAAGATAAATTCAGAAGGCCGAAGTAACACCCCTGCTTTGGCTAATTTATCTTTAATATTCGCCTGGTATCCTTTAAAAAATATAAAATTTGTTAGTTTAGTAGCAAGCTTAGTTAATAACCTTTCTTCTTTTTCTGCCTGTTTATCAGTAATCTCTGAAGGGATAAAAAGTGGTCCTACATAAGGCTTTAATCTATCTTTGACACTTTCCTTTTTCCCTATCTTTATTATTAGTAAAAAGATGCAAATCAGCAGAATTAATAAAATTATAGCTAATAAAATAAGTTTCATCTTCTTTCCACCTCATCAAAGCAAACTTGACAAGGCAAGAGGTTCTAATAAAAAGCAACTGTTTTATAGCAAGGCAAGAATTTGGCTTATCTCTTCTGCTTTGGATTTGAGGTTGAGCTGGTTATATAGCTTTAAGCTTTCTTTCAGGTATTGCCTTGCCTTCTCTTTCTCACTTATATCTCTATATAAAGTGCCTATGTTTTCAAGGCACATAGCTAAATGATGCCTATCACCAATCCTCTCAAGTATCTCTTTACTCTTCTCACACCAGTTCAATGCCTCCGGGTAGTTGCCAAAGGCCACCATATTGACAGGTACAGCACGGACGCCGAAACACAAACCCGCCTGACAATGGACAAAACAGACCTCGAAGCCTTGATAAAACAGGTCCTCATTACCGACGCGCCGCACATGTCCATAAGACT
>JBFMDD010000004.1:0-2050 GCA_040754115.1 bacterium | reverse complement strand
CCTACCACCTACCACCTACTACCCATAACCCATCACCTAAAACCTATTTTGGGCTCTATGACACGATACTGGTGCAAAACTTAGTCAACATGACACTAGATCAAAAAATTCTTGCCATCTGAATATAAATTTGTTATAATATTTTATAAAGGAAAGTGTTAGATGGAAAATGATACTACATATCAAATTGATACTCAAGAGAGTTGGAAGATAGAGTCATTAGGTGAGGAATGTATCCCAGGACAACTATTAGCAGTAAAAAAGCCATCTACACATGGCAAACCTGGATTAACAGTTACTGGTATTGAGTTATCACCTCAAATGGGCGAGGATCTCCATGTTATTTTAGGAAGGAATACTTATGCCTCTGAAGATGGCTTGCGAATTTACTCTACCGCCTTTGGAAAGATTACATGGCATGGAAACCGTGTAGATGTAGAAAGAGAACTTGAAATAGATAGGGATGTAGAGGAAAATATTGATTTTGATGGACGAATAAAAATCTTAGGAGGCATAAGTAAGAAGTATAAAATATACGCTACCGGGGATATTACAATTGCTGGAACAGTAATGGCGGGAGAGATAAAAGCAGGTGGAAGTGTAGAAATAAATCAGGAGGTTAGAAATGCTACTATAATAGCAGGAGAGAATATTAAAGCTCCTTCTGTTAAAGAATCATCATTAGAGGCAAAAGGGAATATTTTAATAGAAGGGGCATTAATGAACTGTAATGTAAATGGATATAGGGTGATTTGTTCTGGTAGAAAAGGAATAATTGCAGGTGGAAGTGTTTGTGCTAAAAAAGAAATAAACGCTATGGCTATTGGAAATGAACGCAGTTCTATACAAACTGAAATAAAGATACATCAAGGAGGAAATATATCAGTAGCAGGGAAACTTTATCCAAAAGTAAAGATGGTGTTGGGAAGAAGGACTATGATTGCTAAGAAAGGACTAAAACGCCTTACATTTAAAGCAGAATTATCAGGAACTACCACTACTGAATATCAAGAACCTAAAATAGATTTACCTGCTCCACAACAAGAGGTAACTAAACAAAAGACTTCAAAATCTAACTTACCGCCATCAGTACTCGTATATGCCTCATCTTTAGAAGAAGGAAAAAAGAAAGGGGCTGAATTATTAAATATACCAGCAACAGAGTTAGATTGTGAGATGGTTTCTAATGACCATACTGATTTGCCTATATTGCGAATATTTCCGAAAGGGATTTTTGGGCCATGGAAAAGAGAATGGGAGGATATGTATGGTTCTCCAAGAGACGGTATTTTTGAGCTTGAAAATAGACCTGATGGCTTATATCTTCATATTACCCCTCACCGTGGAACTGGGAAGAAGATAGAACCAGAAGATGTTATCTCACAAATACAAGAGCAAGGTTTTACTGGAATTGATTCTTCCAAAGTGTTAGAAGCATGTAAGACAAAGGTAACTACAACTATTAAAATTGGTATAATGCAATTTACTAAAGATATAGGTGGAAAGGTTAAAATTGACATATCAGATGATAGACTTAAAGCTTATTTTACTATAATTCCTCCAGAAAAGGGTGATTTAATGCTTGGTCAAGAAGATGTATTATCTGCACTAAAAGAAAATGGTGTAATTGTTGGTGTTAAGGAAGATGTTATCGCCGACACATTTAAAAATAAGCAATTTGAAAAACCCATTCTTGTAGCTGAAGCTCTTCTACCACAAGCCAGTCAAAAGGCTCAACTTGCATACCAGATTGGCTCAAGTAAGTGAGAGATTTTTTCAGATTAGAGAGCGTTGCAAATGACTTTTAGTTATGGTGCGGGTTTGGAAGAATTTTGGGTGATAAAAGATGCCAAAGCGATAAAAAAGAGATAATTTGCTTAGTTGACATCAAAAAGAGGAGGTGTTATATAGTTGTAAGTTCAAAAAAGATTAAAGATTATTCCTGATTAAGCCGATTAAGACAACAGAAGTAAATTTTAAATTGGGAGGGGAACAATGTATACAAATAAACACTTCTGTTGTCATGAGGTTTCAGGTAAAAGTAGTGGTA
>JBFMDD010000003.1:0-13551 GCA_040754115.1 bacterium | reverse complement strand
TAAATTTTTGCTTCGCAACATTCTTCGAATTCAACTAATTTCAATTTATTTCTATCTTGCATTGTGTGATTTAACTCTCTTAAAAACTGATACATGAGTCTTTATTATTCTAACCATACAGCTCGAATTTTTTTATTGCATTTAAGTTAACTCTCTGATATAATTAAAGTAGGTAACCGTTCAGGGTGTAATGAAGGGAAAAGGGGAAATAGTACTTATACCTGAACCCTTACTAAAATAGGAATGAGGTAATGCAGAAAACAATTAAAAGAAAATTGGAATATTCAGGTATAGGTTTACATACAGGTGAACAAATACACTTACTTTTTAAACCAGCTATTTTAGATACAGGTATTATCTTTGTACGAGAAGACTTACATGATAAGCCGAGAATAAAAGCGTGTCTAAAAAATGTCAATAAGAGCTCAAGAGAACTTAGCTTGAAAGATAATGAAGTTGAGATTCGTACCATCGAACATCTACTGGCTGCATTGACTGGTTTAGGAATTGACAATATCGAGGTAGGCATAAATGGTAACGAGATACCTGTTGGAGATGGGAGTGCTATTCCCTTTGTGGAGCTTCTTAAAGATGAAATCATTAGTCAAGATAAGCCTAAAAAAGTTTTTAGTCCTAAAAAACCATTCTGGGTCTCTGCGAAAGATAAACATATAGTTCTTCTACCTTCAAATGAATTTAAAATTACCTATACTATTGATTTTGACCATCCAATAGTCAAAACCCAATTTGCATCTTTTGCAATTACTAAAGAGGTATTCGAGAGGGATATTGCCCCAGCAAGAACATTTGGTTTCCTACAAGAGGTAGAGTCACTTTATGCACAAGGTTTGGCAAAAGGAGGAAGTCTGGAGAATGCTATTGTTATAGGAGAGGATAGGATTTTAAACGATAATTTACGCTTTGATAATGAATTGGTCAGACATAAAATATTAGATTTAATAGGAGATTTTACTTTGATTGGTATGCCCATCTTGGGTCATATAATTGCAGTCAAGTCAGGCCATGAGTTAAATTTAAAATTAGTCCAAAAACTTTACCACGAATTTCACTAATTTTACAAATCTGTAATTGTAACCGTTAAGTGTAATTCGTGAAAGAAGGTTTTCGGATAAAAAGGTTCAAGGATTAAGGTGAATGGAAAAGAGAAGGATGCTAATGGGGTTGGAAACAGCACTTGTGAAATCAATGGGCAAGAGGTGAAGGGCAGGGAAAGACCTTGTACCTTGATCCTTGTTCCTTCGGTGGGGGTGAAAAGAAAATTGTCTGTTTGGAAGGCTAATAAAATCAACGCCCAATTTTATCCGAGAGTGTTCGTGAAAAGCTAAGGAGGTGAAAGGTGTTAGATATAAAACAGATTCAAGAAATTCTGCCTCATCGTTATCCATTTCTATTAGTTGATAGAATCATTGAAATGGAAAGAGGGAAAAGAATAGTTGGGATTAAAAATGTAACTGAAAATGAGGCATTCTTTCAGGGACATTTCCCAGGAAATCCTATTATGCCCGGAGTACTAATAATAGAAGCTATTGCACAAGTTGGTGGAGTACTCATGCTCTCTGAACCTCAACATGCAGGTAAACTTGTCTACTTTACAGGAATTGATAAGGCAAGATTTAGAAAATTAGTTATTCCAGGAGATCAATTACGACTTGAAGTAGTCCCAGTTAAAATTCGACAAAAAATGGGCATAATGGAAGGAAAGGCTTATGTTGATAATAAATTAGCTGTAGAGGTTACTATGATGTTTTCAGTGGCTGAGAAGTGAAAAGAGAGGACAGAGGTAATAAAGATGTGCAAGATGAAGATTCATCCAACTGCTATTGTTCATCCAAAGGCAAATATCGCAGATGATGTAGAAATTGGTCCTTTTAGTATTATTGAGCAAAATATAACTATCGGACAAGGGACTAAGATCGGTTCGCATGTTATATTGAATGGGTGGACTACGATTGGTAAAAATTGTACAATCCACATGGGTTGTGTAATTGGACATGAACCGCAAATTAAGGGTTATGAGGAAAAGGAGGCATATTGTATCATTGGAGACAATAATATCATTCGAGAGTATGTTACCATCCATCGAGGTTGGAAGAAAGGGGAAATAACAAAGATAGGTAATGATAACTATATCATGGCTAATGCCCATATCGCCCATAATTGTGAAATAGGTTCAGGAGTAATTATCACTAATTATACCGCCATAGGTGGACATGTAATAGTTGAAGACAAAGCGGTTATCTCTGCATTGATAGGCATTCATCAATTCTGTAGAATTGGGACTTATGCAATGATTGGCGGAGTATCAACTGTAGTTAAGGATGTACCCCCTTATATGTTAACGGGTGGCAATCCTGCTATAGTGCATGGGATAAATACAGTAGGTTTACAAAGGGCAGGGTTTGCACCAGACATCCGTACCAACATTAAAACTGCCTATAAAATCCTATATCGCTCAGGACTTAATACATCACAAGCGTTAGAAAAAATAGCACAAGATATTCCCTCATCTCCTGAAATTAAGCATCTAATAGAGTTTATTAAAAATTCTAAACGAGGTATATGTCGTGGGAAAGAAAGGTGAAAGGCGGTGTGTTGATTGATTTCTAATAAAAAAATTGGACTTATTGCAGGCAAAGGCAAATTGCCTCTAATTTTAGCTCTTCAAATAAAGAAAGAGAATATTGAACTAATAATTATTAGTTTAATTGAGGATGAGCAGAAGGAGTTGCAATCAATAGCAAATAGATTTTATTCATTTGAATTAGGACAACTACAGGCAATAATTAAAACATTGCTTGGAGAAAAAGTAAGAGAGATTTTTATGATTGGTAAGGTGGATAAAAAAATAATCTTTGATAAATCAAGATTGGACTCAAAAACTATAGCCATCCTTGATAAGTTAAAAGATAAAGATGATAACTCTATTATGAAGGCAATTGTGGATGAGGTAGAAAATGCAGGAATCAAGGTATTAGACCAAACTCAGTACCTATCAGATTTATTAGCTAAAAAGGGTGTATTAACTAAGACTCAACCAGATGCCACCCAATGGCTTGATATTGAATATGGTATTTTGATGGCTCAAAAGATTGCTTCTTTAAACATCGGCCAGTTAGTTGTAGTAAAAGATAGAACTGTTTTAGCAGTAGAAGCAATAGAAGGTACTGATGAAACAATCTTAAGAGCGGGTAGATTAGGTAAAGAAGGACTGGTAGTAGCTAAAACTTCTAAACCTGGTCATGATGTACGATTTGATATTCCCACAATAGGTAGCTCAACTATTTACACGATGATTAAAGCAAAAGCGGCTGTATTAGCTATTGAAGCAGAAAAGGTACTAATAGTAGATAAAGATGAGATGATAAAAGAGGCAGATAAAGCTGAGATTGTAATTGTGGTGGTATAAAAAGACTCTGCTATTATCCTGAAAATCGGGACTCGGGGTTCGGGACTCGAGAAGGCTGGTAGTCCTCAGAGGACGCAGAGAAAAAATTTTGGAGTGAGCCCACTTGTGGTGTCAGTGACAGCACAAGTGCTATCACTCCTATACAATTAGTTGAAAGAGGTAAGTAATAAATTATGCAAGAAGGGGCAATTATAAATATTAAGAAAGGGGAAAAGTTGCATAAGTTGTTTATATTTAAGCCACAAGCAGGTAGAAAATTTAAATTCGAATTTCGAGTTTTTACTAAAGAAAAGAAAAATGGAAACCTTGAGATGGTAAGCTATAGTTATAAGGAAATAGGTGGTGTTCCTCAAAAAAGTGGTGTCATACGAGGAGAAGATGTACCTAAAAAGTCATTGGATGGAATAATAAATGGAGTCAAAAAGAGCACAAGAACTGCGGATGATGAATATGAGGTAATTGACCTAACCCATATTAAAACAATAGAAAAACAAATTGAATACCTAAAACAAAAAGATTTAGTAGAGACATACGCTATTCATTAAATAAAAGGTAACTATTTACTCAAATGAAGTACAACAAAGGAAAAAAACACAGAGATTCCAAAACACCAACAGTGGTAATCGGTGATCAGTTATCAGGTAATCAGTATACCGATTACCGATCACTGGTTACCGATTACCAAAATTCTCTGTGTCGCAGTATTTAATCTTACTTCAGATAGCTACAATGTTACAATAAGAGGATCTTATGAAAAAAATAGCTATTATCACTGGTGAGGCATCTGGAGACTTATATGGTGGGAGATTAGCCAAAGCTTTAAAAGAACTATCCCCAAATTTAGAATTACAAGGGATGGGCGGATTTAATATGGCTGAGGCAGGGGTTAATCTAATTTTTGATATGACTGATCTATCTGGAATTGGGGCTTTAGAAGTTATTGCTAAAATCCCTAAGTTCTTTCAACGACTTAAAGAGGTAGGTAATTATTTAAAAGGAAACAAACCACAATTACTAATATTAATAGACTTCCCTGAATTTAATATGCGATTGGCTAAAATAGCAAATAGGCTAAATATTCCTACTATTTACTATATTCCTCCAACTGCATGGGCATGGCGAAGAGGCAGGGCAAAAACAATTGCTAAATCCGTAGATAAGGTAATTTCTATTTTTGATTTTGAGGCAAAAGTTTATCAAGAGGCAGGTAATGAAGTAGAATTTGTAGGACACCCATTGTTAGACATAGCTGTGGCTAAAATGACTAAGGAGGAAGCATGCAAAGAGTTTAAATTAGATGCAAAGAAGAAAATTATTGGGATTTTACCTGGAAGTAGAAAGAAAGAAATTGAGGTATTATTGCCAATTATGTTATCTTCAGTTGAAAAAATCCGTAATAAATTTCCAGATGCACAATTTATCCTCCCTTTAGCCACCACATTATCAAAAGATGATGTTTCTTACTTCTTCCCTCTTCCTTCTCACCTTCAAGTAATAGAGAACAATGTTTACGAAGTCATGAACATAAGTGATTTGATAATTGTTGCCTCCGGGACGGCTACATTAGAAGCTGCCTGCTTAGGGATACCAATGATTATTGTTTATAAACTCAATTGGCTGTCATGGCAATTGGGTAGGTTATTGGTTTCTACCGGAGGTTTTATCGGCATGCCAAATATTGTAGCAGGAAAGGAAATTGTTCCAGAATTGCTACAAAATAGAGCTACTCCTGAATCTATTTCCCAATATGCTATAGGTTTATTGGAAGATGAAAAGAAAAGAGAAGAAATGAGTAGCAAGCTAAGACAAGTAAGAGAAAAACTGGGTAATTCTGAAGCAACTATTCGGGCAGCAAAAACTATACTTAAACATGTATTTGGGCTCAGGTCTGACTCTTTAAGGGAAGAAGAATAATATTAAACCTACCTGGACAACCTGCACAGGTCGAAATTTTTTTGTAACCGTTCACCGCCAAGACACAGAGACGCAGAGAAAAACACACCCCTAACCCCTCTCAAGAGGGGAAAATCTATTTACAAGACGCTTAACATCCCTGATTTTCATCAGTGCAAGCTCTTGACTACAGATTAATGTAACACTTTAGCCATCTGAAGTGGAATCCTGGTAATCGGTTATCGGTGACCGATTACCTGATTACCGATAACCAATTACCTTTTTATTTTCCATGTCTTCTCCGTTCCTCTGCGTCTCTGCGGTGAATTACCACCTGAACGGTTACCACTATTATTTGTTAATTTTATCACCATCAAATATTAATTGTGAATGGTTAATTGATAATTGTCAATGAACTGTATTTGGACAAGGGAAGAGGAAACTGCTGGAATACACGCTAAACACATACCTCTTTTTTACGCTGGATACACCCCCGCCTTAAATATCTTCCCAATTAATAATACTATCCTCAAGAATATCCCTCTTAACCTTTTTACCTACCACTTTATTGATAAACTTCGGTGCTATCCCAATCCCAGGTCTTTTAATTGTAACCATATCTTTAGTGATAGTAGTTCCTTGAGGAATATCTTTAATAGCAACTATACTTTTACGAGTGGTTTTAATAGTTTCTTGCTCGCACTCTAAAGGCACCTTTAACCCTGAACCAAGCCCTTCTTCAACTTCTCGTATCCCTTTTACTAACTCCTTTAACTCATTTGGAGTAAGAGACATGAAGTGGTCTGGACCAGGGAGATTCCTATCAAGAGTAAAATGCCTTTCTATAACACAACTACCTAATGCTACTGCTGCAATTGACATAGTAATTCCTAAGGAGTGGTCAGAAAAACCTACCGGTAGTTGAAACCTCTGTTTTAGAGTGTTAATTGCCTTTAGATTACAATCCTTTATCTTAGTTGGATAAGTAGAGACACAGTGCATTAAAATTATCTGCTCATTTCCAACATCCTTAATAGTATCAATAGCCTCTTTAATCTCATCTAAATTAGACATACCAGTAGAAAGGATAACAGGTAGGTTTTTAAGAGCTATTTTATTTAATAAAGGAATATTAGTTATATCTCCAGAGGCAACTTTATATGCTGGTACTCCTAACTTATCTAAAAATTCTACACTCTCTTCATCATAAGGCGTAGCTAAGAAGATAATACCTTTTTTAATGGTATATGGAAAAAGTTCTAAGAAGGCATCATCTGATAATTCTAATTTTTTTAGCAGGTTATATTGAGTTTGATGAGTAGAGACTAATTTTGAGGTAACAAATTTCTGAAATTTTACCGCATCTACTCCACACTCTACCGCAGTATCAATTAATCTTTTAGCTAAGTTTATATCCTGATTATGATTACAGCCTATTTCTGCGATGATAAAACATGGTGATTCTTTTTCCCCTACTACCCGATTATTAATCTTCACCTTTAAACCTTCCCTACTACTGTAATATGTATTGCTGCTTCTTTTATTCCATCAATATTGAGTTCTTTATTGATTTGGTCATCAAAGAAAGCACCCACTGCACAAGTTCCTAATCCCAGTGATGTGGCAGACAAATAGATATTTTCACCAATATGTCCTGCTTCAATTAACACATAACGGTATGCCCGATTACGATATTTCCATTTAGTCCTGGCAAATACAGCGGTCATGATAAATGCTACTGCGGCTTCTGCAACAAACTTTTGTCCTAAGCAGTGCTGTGAGAGTTTATGACGATAATCGCCTTCTTCCAACAGTTCTAATGAGTGGTCTTCAATAGAATAATGGTAAATTCCAGGTGTTATATCTTTAACTTGATGAATAACTGGATAAATCTCTATGGGATAAAGTGCTCCAGCAGAAGGAGCAGCGCGTAACCTTCCATATCCCGTTATCCCACTTGCATAATGAAGTAGGCAGGATAATTCTTCTAAAGAGATAGGTTTTGGGAGAAAATTTCGTTTAGACCGCCTTTTCACAATAGCCTCTTCAACTGAAATTCCACGATATTTAAAATCTTGTGGTAGTTTAATTTTCTTTGCCTTTGGATATTTTTTAAACATAGGAGGTTCATGTCCCCTAATTCCTGCTTCTGAAAGTATATTGAGTAATGTATGCTTACTCTCTTGATGATATTTTTCTCCAATATCCAGTTTAGGTGCAGAATTAACCTCTTGTGGAACGAACCATTTACCAAATATTGTTCCACAAAGACTCAAAAGTCCAACCTTAGACAGGAAATTGCGTCTGGAAAGCATTTTTATATTCCCTCCTTCTTTTGGTAATTGGTTAAATGGTGACTGGTTAATTAGTTACCAATTTCCCTTGTTTCTTTGTCAACTTATCAACTTATTTTTCTTAACCCTATGTTTAGTCAAAAGCACTAATCTATGCCAGTTAAAATAAATATGTCCATATAGTCAAATAGGCACTATACTTATGGTAAATAAATCGATGTAAGTCTAAATTTACCTGTATGAGTCCTGTAATAATAGTTGTAACCAAAAAGAGCATTAGCAAAATTGCGACCTGTGCAGTTAACTTTAGACCTGTGTAAAAATCGGATATCTATTTGTAAGTATTCACAGAAAATTGAAATTGGAAATTAGAAATTGGGTTTTTCCTTCTCTCCCTAATTTCTAATTTCGAATTCCCAATTTCAACTCCCTTTTCAATCCGCAAGCTTTCAAACAAAAGTGAGCCGTCCAGAAAAATTTAGCTGTTTATTAAGATAAATAACAACTACTCCATTGAAAAAGCCAGTGATTAATGAAGATAAAAGAAATAACGGAAGAAGATAAAAGCAACCTGGATGCTTGATTAAAATAAAATAGACAACTATAATTTGGGTTAAATTATTAGCTACTGCCCCTATGATACTTATCCCAATGAAGCTGAATAGTTTCTTACCTGCCTTATAAAATATACCCATTACTATTGCAGAGACTATTCCACCACTAAGTCCTAAGATAAATGTTGGTGAAAAGAGTGTTCCTCTTACCAAGCTGCTTAAAATAGTTCGTAAAACAGCTACTTCAACCCCTACTTTCATGCCAAATGATATGATAGCAATTAAAGTAATAATATTTGCCAATCCAATCCTTGCCCATGGAAAGATAGGTGGCAGGTAGGTGGTTTCTAATGTATGCAATATAGTTGCCAACGCTACTAATAATGCTATTCGAGTTAATTTCTGTGTTTTAGTCATGTTAGGGAAATGGTAACTAGTAATTGGTAACTGGTAACTATTTAACCAATTACCATTTAACCAGTTACCCAAACTTTAAGGAAACTTAGCTAATTTTATTTTATCTTCAAGACCTGAAGAGACTCTTATTCCTGAATCTGTAACGATTACTCCTTCTATGGTATCTAATTTTTCAATCAATTCCATACCTGCTGCTTCACCTAATACAAATACAGCAGTGGAGAGAATATCAGCAATCATAGCAGAAGGAGCGATTATAGTTACACTAATACATATATTTGTTGGGTAGCCACTTTTAGGGTCAATGATATGGTGGTATCTTCTGCCGCGGTGTATAAAGAAATGTTCGTAATCTCCAGAGGTAGCGACAGCCATATTTTCTAAAGGTAAAACAGATAAAATCTCATTTGCTTTGCGTGGATGTTGAATACCAATCTTCCAAATCTTTCCATAGGGATTTTTGCCAATAACCTTAATATTTCTACCAATATCAACTAATGCGTTTTCAATTCCCGCCTCCTTAATAATTTCCATTGCCTCTTCTACTGCATAACCTTTAGCTACCGCACCTAAGTCTATTTTCATCCCTTTCACTTCTAAAAGGACTTCACGCTTTTGAGGATTTAGTTGAACCTGTTGATAATCCACCAATATAGCCCGCAGTGCAATCTCATCTCGTGATGGAATTATTCCCTTACCCTCATCAAATCCCCATAATTCTGTTAGTGGTCCAATAGTAACATCAAAGGCACCATCACTTAATTTAGAATAAGTTAATGACTTCTCTAAAACATAATAAAGCTCTTTACTTACTTTTGTCTTTTTACCTGCACTGGAGTTAAGAAGAGACAATTCGCTTTTTGGATTTTTAAATGACATCTTATCTTCAATCTCTTTAATTCTATCAAAACATTTTTTAATAATTTCTTCTGCTCTAACAGTATCATCATCTATAATCTTAATTTCACCTATTGTACCCATTAACACTTCAGTTTTAGAAAATACTTGCTTCTTGTCCCCACAACCCAGGTTAAGAGTAGAGAGTAGAAAGTAGAGAGTAGAGAGAAATAAATACATTCCCGCAAGCCTAAACCCTGAACCTTGAACCTTAACATTACATCCCCACACCATAAATTACCTCTTGACAATATTCACATTTACCATTTTTTATCTTATACTCTGCCAATGTATATCCCTCACGAACAATTACCTTTTTCTTACATTTAGGACAATATGTGGTATTTGTATCTATATCCCAGATATTTCCTAAATAGACATATTTTAATTTATGAGTAGCAATTTCGTAAGCCTTTTTTAGTGTAGTTACTTCAGTAGGTGGAATATTCATTTTATAGTGTGGGTAATATCTTGAAAAATGAGTCGGGGTATCATCACCCAATTCATCAGTTACCCAGTTTACTAATGCTTGTAGTTGTTGTTCTTTATCATTTAAAGTAGGGATAATTAGATTTGTAATCTCTACCAATTTCCCTTTTTCTCTGGATAATTTAGCTGTATTTAAAACTGGAGCTAAGTCTGCTTTGGAATATTTAGTATAAAATGTTTGTTCAAAAGACTTGATGTCGATATTGAGTGCATCTATGAAAGGTAATAGTTCTAACAAAGGCTGTGTATTAATTGAGCCATTAGTTACCAGAACATTCTTTAACCCTTGTTCTTTAGCTAATTTAGCGGTATCTAAGACATATTCATACCAGATAAGAGGCTCCGAGTAAGTATAGGCAATTCCTATTGATTTTTCTTCCTTTGCCAGGCTAATTACTTCTTGAGAGCTAATTTTTCGAGTTTTGGCATCTGGACTTTGTGAGATATGCCAATTCTGGCAGAACTGACATGCAAAATTGCAGCCAACTGTGCCTAAAGAAAGAATTGAAGACCCAGGATAGAAGTGATAAAGTGGTTTCTTTTCAATCGGGTCCATAGCCAAAGAGGAGCATTCTTCATAAATTTTAGAGTAAAGCCTACCCTCCTCATTTACCCTTCCTCTACAAAATCCTGTCTTTTTAACTCCAATAATACACTCTTTGGGACATAGAAGGCATTTAACCTTCTTATCCTCTAATTTTTCATAGTATAGAGCTTCTTTCATTATCCTAAAATCTCCCCTTTTTATCATAAGTAGCAAGTAGAGAGATTTTTTGACTAACCTTTTGCATAGCCTTGTTTTCTCTCTACTTTCTACTTTCTACTTTTCATCAATGTAACACGCTGGGTCTTCTGCTAAATAATCACCATAAATTACCTTTGCCCTAACTCTACAACCACCACATAGGTCTTTATATTTACATCGACCACATTTGCCTTTTAGATTAGTTTTTATTTGTTTAAATAAATCCTGCTTTTTCTGCCAGATTTGACTAAAAGGAGTATTTCTTACATTTCCTAAAGGCAAATCTTGCCAGAACTGACATGGATAAACTTCACCTTCAGGACATACATTAACAATCTTTTGTCCTGCGGAGCATCCGCCTGCCATTTCAAGAAGGTTCTTTATCTCCAAAGCTTCTTCTTTAGACTCTTTTTCTTTTTGGAGGTAGAGATAAACCCCATCAGCAGGGTTATCAACAGTAAGTATCTCCATGTTTGAAATTGTGACGGCTTTAGAAATCAGGGAATTAATCAGTTTTATTTTATCTTCAATATTTAGATCATCATTAACCATTTCTTTGCCTCTACCTGTATAAACTAAATGGTAGAGGCAAAATCGTGGGATAGATTCTTTAATCGCCAAATCAAGGACTGCTGGTAAATCTTCAAAATTATGTTTATTAACCGTAAATCTTACTCCAGTAGCTAATCCGGCATTCATGCAATTGTGAATTCCTTCCCAGGCAAGTTGAAAACTATTTTTCATACCTCGAAATTCATTATGGATATCCTCCATCCCATCAATACTTATCCCTACATATGCAACTCCTGCATCTTTTATTGAAAGTGCTACCTGATGAGTAATTAATGTCCCATTAGTTGAAATACCAGGTCGAAGTCCTAAATTAGCCGCAAATTCACATAATTCAAAAATATCACTTCGCAAAAGAGGTTCTCCACCAGTTAAAAGAAATACTGGAATTTTAATATCTGCTAAGTCTTGAATAAATGCTTTTGCCTCATTTGTAGTAAGTTCATTAGTTAGCTTTTTATCTTGAGCTTGGATATAGCAGTGTTTACATGCTAAATTACACTGCCTTGTCATATTCCAGACGACCACAGGTTTTTTATCACTGCTAAAATGCAAGTAGGAAACTTTTTTTCATCTACATCTTTTTTAATGATTTCCGAAATAGTTGCCTTCGCACCTATAAGTTTTGTAAGATTAATCATTTAATTACCTGTGTTAAAATCTTAACACCTTTGTTTTAAGTTGTCAAGAAAAAACTTTACCACGAATTAAACGAATTATACGAATGAATACTAAATGTAACCGTTCAGATAATCTGGTGTCTGGGTGTGTATGTGTCTGAGTTACATAGACTACAAGATACTTAGACACCCTTTTATTCGTCCAATTCGTGAAATTCGTGGTATATTATACCTTCCTATACGATCAAGGAAAATAAAATTGACTAATTTTTAACTTTAGTGTATAATGTATAATATGAATATTGGCAAATTTATTGTAAGAAGGCTTTATCAGATAATCATAACCCTATTCATCATTATGACTTTATTGTTTATACTCTTTCGCGTAATGCCTGGTGACCCTGCGGCTATGATTTTAGACCCTAAAATGCCACCTGAGGCTAAGGCAATTATCCGTGAACAATTTGGGCTGGATAAACCGCTTCTTGTGCAATATGGATATTATCTTAAGAATATCTTAACTTTAAATTTTGGACACTCATTTTATTACCCAGAACCAGTATTTGACATTGTAATGGAAAAACTACCCAATACTATACTCTTATTTACTACTGCGGTAGTTCTTTCTTATCTAATTGGACTTCCCTTAGGTAAGTATATTGCATGGAGACGAGGTAGCCGTTTGGAGATAGGAATTACTGTCTTTGGATTATTTTTCTACACTATATTTACCCCATGGTTTGGGTTGATAATGATCTGGATATTTGCCTATAAACTCGGTTGGTTTCCCTTGGCAGGGATGTTAACTCCAGAGGTCTGGGCAGATAAAAGTATTGGTATATTACCAAAGATATTAGATGTGTTATATCATTTATGTCTTCCTGTATTTGTCCTTACTCTACTCTTTTTTGCAGGTTCTATGTTACTTATGCGAAATAGTATGTTAGAGACATTGCGTGAGGATTATATCATAACAGCAAGAGCAAAGGGACTTGATGAGAAAACAGTTAGAAATAAACACGCTGCACGAAATGCCATGCTCCCTGTAGTTACTGCACTTACACTCAGTCTTGCCTTCTCTATGAATGGTGGTGTACTTACTGAAAAGGTATTTTCATGGCCTGGATTAGGCAGGTTATTAATAGAGGCAGTACTTTCACACGACTATCCTTTAGCACAGGCAGCCTTTCTTTTACTTTCGATAGTTGTACTTATGGCTAATTTAATTGCCGATGTCCTATACGCATATTTAGACCCAAGAATTAGATATTAGGAAAGCACGATAGCTCTCACTTCGTGAGGGAAGGGGTTATTATTTCTAATTGCACAGGTGAAATTTTTCTTTTCTTGACTCTGTGTGCCTTTGCGGTAAATAATACTGGAGCGGGAGAAGGGATTCGAACCCTCGACTCCAACCTTGGCAAGGTCGTACTCTACCAACTGAGTTACTCCCGCTTACTTAATATTATACTTAATTATCCACTTTTTGTCAATAGTTTTCTTTAAAATTTTTCTACCTCTGGAGTTTCGTTAATTTAAGGAGTCATTGAGGCTATCTGAATCCTTATCAATCTGTTTATTTTGCTCAAAGATGGCAAAATTAGGCTCAAAAGCCTGATGATTTTTTTGCAACTTATCCTTTGAA
>JBFMDD010000002.1:0-26284 GCA_040754115.1 bacterium | reverse complement strand
ATAGGAGGAGACCAATGTCAAGTATTTTTGTTAAAAAATTTGCAGATTTTTTAATGAGTTAAGTATTTATATATCAAGTGGTTAAAGGTATAGAGAAGAGGTCACTTGCCGATTTAAGGATAAAATATGGTAGATATTCATTTGCCTTACCGATAAGCACAATATCAAAAGAGAATGAATCATCAGGTTTAAAATATTGCCTTCTGGTGAGTGGTGCGGTTATATGGAGTGCAGTGTCCGTGACACTGCATGCATTGACATGGTCAATGCACTCCGAAATATTCCGACCTGTATGGTTAAGTTCACTAATGAAAATGAAACTTTCATCTCACACTACAAGAAAAATAGAAACTGATAGAAATATAATGGAAATTTATAGAAATTGATTGAAATTGGTAGTAAAAAACAATGAATTTCCATAAATTTTTGCTTCGCAACATTCTTCGAATTCTACTAATTTCAATTTATTTCTATCTTGCATTGTGTGATTTAACTCTCTTAAAAACTGATACATGAGTCTTTATTATTCTAACCATACAGCTCGAAAAATTTCTCTTGACTAATTTGAATATAAAAGATATAATGTAACAAACTTTAATCCAAAGGATTTGTTAAAAAGATGTTTAAGATATTGTTTATTTTTATATTAGCATTAATATTTCAGTTGATTAATCCGAAGTTAACCTTTGCCTATGGGTTACTTACACATATTGAGCTTATGACTCAGACAATAAGGACATTAGGGAGTGAATTTGGATATATACTAAACACTTTCTTATTTTATTCAACATTAGGTGCTATTGGTCCGGATATTTTTAAAGGTAGCCTTTTTAAAAAACTTCATGGTGGAGAATTTACCCAGTTTGCACACGGAATGATAGATTATCTGATGGGGCTTGCTCCAGGAGAAAAGCGTGATAAATTAACCGCTTATTTATATGGATATTTAACTCATATAGCCGGGGATATACATGGTGATATACTTGCTCATCGACTAAGCAATCAAAAAGAACATACTGGGAAGTTTAATCAAGTTTACCTTCATCAAGACCTATATGTAATATGTAAATATAATCCTGCTGGTGCAAATAATAAAGCTAATCTAAAAATTGAGCTATATGAATTGGATACAGATATTGTCCAGATGTTTCGGATGGTATTTGACAAATTAGAAGGAGGGGCATTTGAGTTAAAGTGGAAAGAATTTATGAGTTCTTATGATAGAACACGACTTTTTATATGGTGGTTAATTAAAGAGGCAAAACAGCCTTTCTTACGTATATTTTTACCTTATAAGTTTAGTACAAAGTATCTGTTAGAATTTGAGCATAATTTTGAAGATGCTAAACAAAAAGCAGGTCAATTTGTTGAGGTAGCAAAGGAATATCTCCATGCTCCTGAATGGAAGAAGCAAGGAAGTGATAAATTAAAAGAAGTCATCAAAGAAGATTATGTTGGCTGTCCGTACCTATAAAAAAGTAGAGAGTAGAGAGTAGAGAGTAGAGAGTAGAGAGTAGAGAGTAGAAAGTAGAAAGAATCGAGTAGCAGTGTTTCTCTCTACTTTCTACTCTCTACTGGTTACTTCTTAAAAAGGAGGGAAAATAAAATGGGCAAAATAGGGTTGGTATTAAGTGGTGGTGGTGCAAAAGGGGCTTATGAGGCAGGTGTGGTTAAAGCACTGATAGATGCTCGGATTAAGTTTGATGTTATTGCGGGAACTTCTGTTGGTGGGTTAAATGCAGCATTGATAGCTTCTAATCAAATTAATGATTTGATAAAAGTCTGGGAGGAAAAGACTACGAATGACTCTGTATTTGTTCTTAACCCTAAGCTTAAATTAAAATTTACTTTTGGAGACATCTTACTTCTTCTACCAATTGTATCGTTATTTTGGATGAAAAAGAAGGTGGTTAAAGTCCTCTCTCGAGTTAATTCTATTGGAGATTCCTCTCCTCTGCGAAATTTAGTAAAAGGAGTTCTTAATATTGATAGCCTAAAGAGTTCTGGAAATAGACTAATTCTCACCGGGACAAACCTGCAAATAGGGGATGAAGAAACTTTTGTTAAAACTGAAGATGGGAAGTTCTTTATTAAAAGAAAAGATTGGGTTAAGGAGATCAAAGACAAAGACTTTGAAAAGATGGCTATTTCTACCACCATGGCTACATCTGCTATCCCAGTAGCTTTTAACCCTGAGGTAATTTCAGGCTATCAATATGTAGATGGCGGGGTAGGAAATAATACCCCATTGATGAATGCAATCAAATCTAATTGTAAGGATATATTTACTGTCTTAGTTAAACCCCCTTATCGCACGCCTTTAGATACTCAATTTGATAGTTTACTTTCAATTGGTGCACGGACTTTAGAGATATTTTTAGAAAATACTACAGAGGAAGATTTTCAGCGTGCAAAGTTAATAAATGATGTAATTCTTAACTATCAGAAGATGTCGGATGGGATAGATATCATTCTAAAAAATGTCAAAGATAAAGAAATAACTCACCAAATTCAAACGGTAATTGACCAGAGTTTTCCTTTTAAACATATAGATGGTGATAAAGGGTTGATTAATAATATTGTTATTCAACCAGCTAAGGATATAGACTTAGGACTGCTTGAGTTTGACCCAGAGAAATTAAAGAAGGCTGTTAGACAGGGCTATCAGGATGGATGTAAAAAATTAGAGGAGTTAGCTGAAACTGAAAGATTAGAGGAATTAGATGGCAAAAGATTAGAATGTGTTGAGTGTGAATATGAAACGGGATGTGAAGGTAAAAAGGTAGATAAAAAGTTCTATGATACTATTGATAGATTTATTGGGAAAACGGCCTCCTCTGGCGAAAGTACATAAAGAATTAACCTACTCTATGAAAACATTGTTCAATCAAATCGTATTCCTTTTTAAGTAAGATATCCCAATCAAACTCTTCACTATATTTCTTAGCGTTGTGTGAATAGGTATTATATCTTTGTTTATCTTTCAAAAGTAAAGTAATACTTTTTGCTACCTTATCCTTATCAAAATCCACTACCTCACCACAGTTATATTTATTAACAAAATGTTCCATCTCAAGTCCTTTAGTAGTAATTACTGGCAGACCAGCGCTTATATATTCAATCACTTTTAAAGAAAATGCATACTTCCTTAATTCTGTAGGTTTAAACATAGCCAGACCAATATCTGATTCTTTTAAATAAGCAGGAAGCTCAATGTATTCCTTTACCCCAAGGAAATAAACACAATCATCTAATCTTAATCCTTGAACTAACTTTTTAAGGTATGCTTCATATAAAGGAGTTGTCCTGCCAACGATTAAAATTCTAATATTTGAGATTTCCTTTTTTACCTTTGGTAAAGCCTGCAAAATTATATCAAGTCCATCCCAACCTCCAATATAGCCAATATAGATAAGGGTGGGAGGATGAGGAATCTTCTCCTGTGCTTGTTTAAAAAGTTGATAATCAACCCCATTTTGAATTATTTCTACCTTTTTACCTGTTTGTTGCTCTCGCAGTTCCTTTAACTTAAACCCTACCGATATAATCAAGTCAACCTTCTTTTGCGAATAACTTTCAAGACAGGCAACAAATTTTCTCCTAAGTCGATTAGTAATTGCATAACCTGGTGTATAATCATTATCATCATATATTAATATCTTAACTTTTCCCAGCTTCTTTAACCAGACCCCAATTACACCTTCTATATGTCCTTGAACTATGCAAACATCAAATTTATCTTTAACTTTTATAAAAAAGGCAAGTAAATAACAAATCAGGTATGAAATTTCAGTAATAATTCCTATAAAACTTAATACCTTAATGGAGACTCTTTTAAGCCATGATTTAAGAACTTCTTCATAAGGAGATGAGAGTCCAACAATAGTTACCCCCAATCCTGCGCTATGGTCTAAAAAAGGTTTTACTTTTACTATTTTAATGTTATTATCTTTTGAAACTGATAACTTGAAAGAGAAAAGATATTTGAATTGTTCAATTAATGATTTATAATATACACTAGGTTTATATAAAATAGTAACATTTTTAAATCTTTGACTTAAATATTTGACTATATTATGAACTCTATTGTTAGGTGACTTCCCATAATCTATGAGGGTAATAAATAATAAATTTTTCATCATACCTTCTGTGGAACTTCAGAGACAAAATAACGGAGTTTTCCAGATGCTTCTCTTGGAATAGAACTAACAAATTCAAAATCAATATTGATATTCTCACCCAGTTGTTTATGCAACATAAAAGATGCATAATCACTTATTTCTAATTTAAATTTTTGATCCACTACTATATAAATTAAAAAATCAGAGTAGGATTTTTGTATAATCTTCCACTGACTAAAAGTACCTTCAGATAATTCAATAAGATATTTAGCGATATATTGGAAGATTAATGGGTGAACTAATTTCCCATTTCCCAAAATTACCATGTCCGAATGACGTCCTGTAACTAAACTCATTAATGGTAATCCCCTACCACAACTACATTTCTCATCTATCGTTTTCCCTATATCTCCTATTTTATATCTTAGAAGAGGCATAAGATAGTTATTTAAATCAGTAACTACAATTTCTTGCATTCCATCAAGATTATCATTTTTAATAAATTCCACAAATAAATTCTCACTACTTATATGCATATTGCCTTTTGGGCACTGAAAGGCAATAACTTGTACTTCAATACAACCATACTCATTAATTACAGGACATTGGAAGATTTTCTCAATTAAATCTTTTTGAAAATCATACAGGATTTCCGCGGTTGTACTAACTCCTTGAATACCAAATTTATCTGCATCTAACCCTGCTTGATTAAAGAAATTAGCTAATTCATAAAGAGTTGATACATACCCATACATAAATTTGGGTTTAAAATTTTTTATTTTTTTGTAGTACTTTAACATTGATTTTTCACTCAAATCAAAGGCAGAAAAATAAATTCTATTCTCAGTAAGATATTCTGCTAATAACCTTTTTATAGCCCAACTTTTAATGTCTGCTCCCCATATTGTAATATTCCTATCCCCTATATCCCATCCCCACCATTTTCTACCTCTAATTTTACAGGCATAATGATAAGCTGCAGTTTTTTTATCTATATAAACAACTAATGGAATTCCAGTTGAACCACTTGTTTTGAATATAAAAAAAGGGTATTTTTTATCTTGTGCTATCATTCGATTTGTATTTTCTCTAAGATTTTGTTTTGTCAATATAGGTATCTTTGAAAATTTCTCTAAGTCATTAATATCCTTTGGATGTAATGATACCTTTTTAAATATCTCTCGATAGTACGGTACATTTTCATAACAATGAACTAATAATTTTTGGAGTTTTTCAAATTGAAGTTTTTCAAGTTGAGATTTTGAGTACCATTGACTTTCCTCAAGTTCCCTCAAACAGTTTAATACTTTACTATTATGTCTTTTTTGTTGAAGGGGGAAGGTAATATTTCTTACTATCCATGGATACAATTATATTCACCTCCTAAAGATTACTCACCATTTTATAAATCTCTAAAGTTTCCTGAGCTGTTTTATCCCATGAGAAAAATTTAGCCCTTTGAATACCTTTTTTTCTTAACTCATTCTGAAGAGTGGTATTACTTAAAACCTGCTCCATTGCTTGAGTTATTTCTGCTACATTAAGTGGATTAACTAAAATCCCTGCATCTTTTACTATTTCAGGTATTGAGGTAGTATTAGAGCCTATAACCGGTGTCCCACAAGCCATTGCTTCTACTGCAGGTAACCCAAACCCCTCTGTTAGTGAAGGTAAGACAAATACTTCTGCTCCAGAATATAATGAAGGAAGGTCTTCTTCAGGAACTTCATTAGTAAAGATTACATCTTTTTCTAATTTAAGCTCTTTGACTTTTTTAAATATCTCCTCATATAATCCACTTTTCTTACCTACTATTACTAAATTATACTCACAATTTGTATTATTTTTTAACTCATAAAATGCCTCAATTAATCTAAGTATGTTCTTGTGTGGCTCTAAATTTCCTACATAAAGTATATATTTTCTATCTATATTATACTTTTTTTGAATATTATGTAAGATATTTTTGTCATTAATAGGATGATATTTTTCACTGACACCAAGGTAAATTACTCTTATTCTTTCTTCAGGGATTTTTAAACTTTCAATGATATAATTTTTACTATGATGGGAAATAGAAATAATAAAATCCACCTTTTTTAAAGTAATTAGAATATTATGTTCAAATTTTGATACCCATTTATCAGGTAAAAGATTTGGGAATCGCTTAGGACCTAAGTCGTAGAGAGTAACTATTGATTTACCAAAGAGTTGTGGAGGAAAAGGAGGAATAGTTTGATGAAATACATCTACCTTTCCCATTATTACTTCAATTGGTAGATGTAATTTTTCCCATAGCCAATCTTCTAAGAATTGAGCACGACATCTAAAAACCCTATTTTTAAAATTTGGAGTCTCTAAGTCTCGAATAAATCTATAATTTCTTGGTCTAATAAAGCTATGAAGTAAGATATATTCATTCTCTTTATCTATATTAGCTAAATGTTTAACTAAATTGTATGGATATACTGCTAAACCACCTATCATCTGTTGAAATACAATCCTTCTGACATCAATTCCTATACGCATATTTTATGCTAACTCCTTATACACTGCCAATGTTTCTCTGGCTGTTTTTCCCCATGAAAATAATTTAGCTCTTAGTAGTCCTTTTTCTCTTAGCTTAGTCTGAAGATTAGTATCAGTTAATAATTGACTCATCGCTTTAGTTATCTCTTCTACATTAAAAGGGTCGATTAAAATTCCTGCATCTTTTACTACTTCAGGTAAAGAGGTAATATTAGAGGTAATAACCGGGGTCCCACAAGCCATGGCTTCAATTACTGGCATTCCAAACCCTTCATATAGCGATGGAAATACAAAGATTTCAGCTCCACTGTACAAAGCTGGTAATTCTTCATTAGGAACATAACCTGTAAAAATAACATCTTCTTGTAGATTTAATTCATTTACCTTTTGAAATACCTTGTCAAAAAACCAGTCTTTATTACCTGCTATTACCAGATTATAGTCATCTTTAGAATTTTTCAAAAGAGAAAATGCCTCAATTAGTCTGAGAAGATTTTTTTTGGGCTCGATGTTACCTACATATAAAATATACTTATCTTTAATTCCATATTTATGTTTAACTTTCTCAATTATTGTCTTGTCTTCAATAGGATAGAATTCTTCACCAACACCATTGTATATAACTTTAATTCTTTCTTTGGGGATATTCCATTCTTTAATTATCTCATTTTTTGTAAATTCAGATACTGAAATAATCAAATCTGCTCTTTTTATTCCATTATCTACATTCTTTTTAAACGCATTTACCCTTTCTAATGTTAAAAATTCAGGATGTGTTACAAGCATCAAGTCATGTATTGTTAATACAGATTTAGCAAAAATAGAGTGGAGCAATAAGTGTCTTGGTCCATGGAATACATCTAATTTACCCATACAAAACTCTATCGGAAAGTGAATTTTAAACAGCCTTGTCATAATTTTTGAAGGGATAGGGCAAACTATATTATTAAAGTTCTTGGAAGTAAATTTAGGAAGGAATTTTTTATATTCAGGTCTTATAAAGTTAAAAAATAAAAGGTATTGATTTTCCTTATCTATTTTAGCCAAATTAAATATTAAATTAGCTACATGATGTTCTAATCCTGCCCGTTCATACCTGAGTAAACTACGAGCATCTATTCCAATCTTCATATTACTTTTACTCCACTATACTCCTTTTTTGGCTTTGGTAATCCCTCAGTTAGGCGACATTCTGCGAGTCTCGAATTGTAAATTGGAGATTGGAGATTTAAAAATGGAAGAATTACGGCAAAAGGGGGAAATAAATTTTAAATTTTGTATTCACGAAGTTGCAGAACATCGCCTACTTACATACTCCATCAATCCGCCAACCTCAATCAATCTCTGCATAAATTCTGGGAAAGGTGTGGTAGAATATTCTTCCTGGACAGATAAATTTTTTATCTTACCCGTTTCAGGCTCTATCTCTAAAATATCACCTTTTTTAATCTTATCTACCTCATCACATTCAAATATAGGCAAGCCAATATTGATTGCATTACGGTAAAAAATCCTGGCAAAGGATTTAGCAATGACACATGAAACTCCACATGCTTTAATAGCAAGAGGGGCATGTTCTCTTGATGAGCCACATCCAAAGTTTTTATCAGCAATGATAATGTCACCTCTTCCTACATTACTTGCAAAGCTCTTATCAATTCCTTCCATGCAGTGTTTAGCTAATTCTTCATGTGAGGTGGTATCCAGATAAACTGCGGGAATAATCTCATCTGTATTAATATTAGCCTTAAACTTTCTAAATACTTTCCCTGTTATTTTCATAGCTCCTCCATAATAGGTAATTATAACCACTTATACTGTACACTGCCATTAACTGAGCTATTTAGGGATGGTTCATTTTCATCGTTTTCCCTGTGATTTCTTTTGGAAATTAGAAATTACACCTTCACTTCTTCCCCCAATTTCTAATTTCTAATTTCATATCCATTTTTTAACCGCAAGCTTTCACGATAAAGTGAACCGTTTCTAAAATCGCAATTTGTAATGGTGTTGAGTATAATTACCCAATTACCCGTTGTTTATTGGCCATTGACCTTTGTGATTTGTCAATACTTTAGTTATCCCATTCATTAATTCAGGGTAATTAAATGGTTTAGTGATATAATGTGCTCCACCGAATTTGTACCCTTTTTCAATATCTTCTGGTCTTGATCTAACGGTTAAGAAGATAATTGGGATATGTTTAGTTTTTGCAGTTTTTTTAAGTTTTTTACATACCTCATATCCTGTTAATCCAGGCATCATTATATCTAACAAGATAACATCAGGCATATATTTTGAGACAGTTTTTATTCCCTCAGTGCCATCATAAGCAATAAAGACTTCAAATTTTTTCAGGGTTAAAAATCTACTAATAACATCAACAAATGATGTATTGTCGTCAATAAGTACAATCTTCCTTTTTCGTTCATTCATCCTCTATCTCCTCTCGAAATTTCTTCTGGTGAAGCGATTCTGCCTAAAATAGCAGATGAAGCAGTAATCGCTGGATTGGCTAAATATACCTCACTTTCGTTGTGTCCCATTCTTCCAACGAAATTACGATTAGTAGTAGCAATACATCGTTCGCCTTGCGCCAATATTCCCATATATCCTCCAAGACAAGGGCCACAGGTAGGGGTACTTACTACACCTCCCGCCTCTATAAATATTTCAATTAAACCCTCTTTTAAAGCCTGCAAGTAAATTTGTTGTGTAGCAGGGATAACAATTAACCTTACATCTTTATGTATCTTTTTGCCTTTGAGTACTTGCGCAGCCATTTGTAAATCTTCTATTCTTCCATTAGTGCAAGAGCCAATTACTGCCTGGTCTATCTCTATCTTATCTATCTCACTAATAGATTTGGTATTAGAAGGTAGATGAGGAAAGGCTACTTGTGGTTCTATCTTACTGCAATTATATTCTTTAATCTCTTTGTATTTAGCATTAAGGTCACTTCTATAAGTTTTAAATTCTCGCTTAGCGCGTGGTTTAACATACTCAAGTGTAACCTCATCAGGCTCTATAATTCCTGTTTTACCCCCTGCCTCGATAGCCATATTAGACATAGTAAATCGGCCAGCCATAGGGAGATTAGAAATCACCTCACCAGTAAATTCCATAGCCATATAATTTGCCCCATCCACTCCTATATCACCAATAGTATGAAGTATCAAGTCTTTTCCTGTAACCCATGGTTTTAACTTTCCATAATAAACAAACTTAATCGTCTCAGGTACTTTAAGCCATATCTCACCAGTTGCAAAAACAGCGGCTAAATCAGTACTGCCTACCCCTGTGGAAAATGTCCCTAAAGCACCATAAGTACAGGTATGAGAATCTGCGCCAATAATTACATCTCCTGGTAGAACTAATCCTTGTTCTGGCAGTAGAGCATGTTCAATTCCCATCTTGCCTACATCAAAGAAGTTTTTTACATTATATTTTTTACCAAACTCACGCACAAATTTACATTGCTCCGCAGCCTTTACATCCTTGTTGGGCACAAAATGGTCAAGAACTAACACTACCTTATCTGAATCAAATAAAGAATCAATTCCTAACTTCTCAAATTCAACTATAGCTAAAGGGGCAGTAATATCATTACCAAGCGCAACATCTACCTTAACTTGAATTAACTCTCCTGTAGTTACCTCTTTCCCTAAATGTGCGGATAAAATCTTCTCTGTAATTGTCTTTGCCATTGATTTAAACCATCCTTTTAATAAATTCATGAGCTAATTCGTGATAACTTATTCATTTTTGTATGTGTTTTTTTTACCTTCCAGAATAGTAATTTTACCAACTATTCTATTATCTCTATTATCTCTATTATCGGCAAAATTGACTTTATTCTTTAAATAAAAATAGACTACGATGTAAAAAATGGTCATTCATAACCACATAACGATAGAGCTCAACTGCATATTCAATAAACTCTTTTCTAAATCTTGAAAGATCAAGGCTCTCTTTCTCTAAATCAATACGGATATTCCAGACCTGCATATCAGTAGCTCCAAATAACAGTTCTATCTCTCTACCTTTTTCATCCTGTCCAAAATAAACCGTCCCTAAATAGCTCAGTTAATGACAGTGTCCAGTATAATACAACTATAGCATAATCTAAGGGATATTGTCAATGGGAAATTAATTTTTTCCCTTGACAAGCAATAAAGGAATTATTATAATACTATTATCTCGTTTATGTATAAATTGATTAAATGGGGACGGTTCATTTTATCGTTTTCCCTATGATTTCTTTCGGATATTTATTTGTAAGCGTCCACAGAAAATTGAAATTGGAAATTAGAAATTGGGCTTTTATTTCTCTCCCTAATTTCTAATTTCGAATTTCCAATTTCAACTCTCTTTTCTTTCCGCAACCTTTCAAACAAAAGTGAACCGTCCCATTAAATTGTAATATTTTAGCCATCTGAAGGTGTGCAAATTAAGGAGTTTAATATGCAAGAACGGTTGACTACTCCAATTTTAACCTTGGAAGACAAAGAGATAGACCAGAGTCTTCGGCCAGTTGATATGTCAGAATTTGTTGGGCAAACAAAGATTAAAGAAAATCTATCTATTTTTATTCAAGCGGCTTTAAAAAGGCAAGAGTCTCTTGACCATGTTTTGCTCTACGGGCCTCCAGGATTGGGTAAGACTACATTAGCACATATTATTGCTCATGAGCTGGGAACAAATATCAAAGCTACCTCCGGCCCTATTTTAGAGAGACCTGGCGACCTTGCAGCTATTTTAACTGACCTTGCTGATCAAGATGTGTTATTTATTGATGAAATACATCGTGTAAATCGCACGGTAGAGGAATTATTGTATTTGGCAATGGAAGACTTTAAATTAGATATTATGATTGGCAAAGGACCAGGTGCTCGCTCAATAAAACTTGACTTGCCTAAGTTTACATTAATTGGTGCTACGACGAAGGCAGGTCAATTAGCCTCTCCACTTCGTGATAGATTCGGGGTTGTTAATCGATTGGAATTTTATGAAGAGGAAGATATGTTTAAAATAGTAACTCGGTCTGCTAAAATCTTAGATATTGAAACAGATACAGAAGGTGCATGGGAAATTGCTAAGCGAAGCCGGAAAACACCAAGAGTAGCTAATCGACTTCTAAGAAGAGTACGAGACTATGCGCAAGTAAAAGGTGAAGGTAAGATTACAAAAGAAATAGCTGATATTGCATTATCCTCATTTGAAATAGATAAGATTGGCTTGGATAATATGGATAGAAGAATTATGGAGACATTGATTGATAAATTTGGTGGAGGTCCTGTAGGACTTAATACCTTAACTGTAGCAGTAAGCGAAGATATTTCTACGGTTGAGGATATTTATGAACCGTTTCTTATACAAATCGGCTTTATTAATCGCACACCAAGAGGAAGACGAGCAACAGCCTTGGCTTATGCTCATTTTAAAAAAGATTTATTTCCTTTGAAATTAGAAATTGGGGAGAGAAATGAAACGAGTCTATGAGTTGGATGTTTACAAACTGGCAGAGGAGTTATCAGATAAGGTCTGGTACGACTTTGATAAGTGGAACAAAAAGGTTCAAAATACTGTGGAGTACCAGATAATACGGTCATCTGACAGCATAGCTACAAATATAGCGGAAGGATATGGGCGGTATACTCCATCTGATAGGGAAAAGTTCTATTTATATTCAAGAGGATCGTTTGAAGAGACCAAATCATGGTTGCGAAAACTTATCAGGCGGAAAGTTCTATATGAGTCAGATGAGATGGAATACAAGGTAATAATTGATAATCTTGGTCCCAAATTGAATGCGTTTATCAACAGTACAAAAGCGTGAAAGCCTAATTTCCAATTTCTAATTTCATATCCATTTTTTAACTGCAAGCTTTCACGCTAAAGTGCGCCGTTTCTAAAATCGCAATTTGTAACGGTGTTGAGTATCCATAAATTTCTACCAAATTTCTTATTATGATTTGGTATTGCCAAAATCCAAAAAATGTGGTATACTTATATTAGATAAGATGTTTATAAAACATAAAATGTATAAAAATGGGAGGGGGTCGAAATCTCAATCGCCCCCTTTTTTATTAGGATAAAGGAATTGTGTAAGGAAATCAGGAGTGACACCACTTGTGGTGTCATTGACAACTTAGACCACCAGACACCAGACTACCTGGACGGTTACAGAGTTATGAACAGAAAATTATGTGTGAGCATATTTATAATTTTAATAACCTTTGGAATAGTTAACGACAGTGATGCAAGTACTCCTAAAGAGATACGGACAACAAATGTTACTGATGCTCAGATTACTATCTCTTGGATAACAGAGGTAGTAGAGAAATGTCAGGTAAATTATGGCAAGACACCTGCCTTAGGGATGACTGCCTATGATGTGCGTGGTAAAGAAACTACTGATGATACTCATTATGTTAATATCACTGGATTAAAGCCCGAAACATTATATTACTTTGAGTTAGTCTCGGGAGCTACAATTGATAACAACAATGGTATGTATTATCGTTGGAAGACAGGAGCAGACATTAAGCGTGCAGGACTTGATTATGCTTATGGCAAGGTATTTAAATCTGATGCAGTAACAAAAGCAACTGGAGCTATTGTTTATTTCAAACTTCAAGATGGAGATTCAAAAGGTAGTCCAGGGGAATCAGCACTCTGGTCTGCTCTGGTAGATGATAATGGTTACTGGTCAGAAAATCTGATTAATCTGAGAACCCAAGATTTGAAAGAGTTCTTTGAGTATTCTGTAAATGAAGGAGATAAACTAATTTTATATGGACAGGGGGCTAACGATGGAACTGCTACTTTAACTGTATTTACAAATGAGGATTCCCCTGCACCAGATATAATTCTTACCACAGATCATATTCCACCTGCGGTAATTGATACTCTTGAAATCAAACAAGTTACCTATAAATCAGTTACCTTAAAATGGATTGCCCCAGGGGATGATGGAAACCAGGAGCAGGCATTTTTATACGATATCAGATGGGCTTATTCAGAAATAAATGAAGGTAATTTTGCAAATGCTCACCAGGTTCAAGACGAACCTGCTCCATTACCGGCTAATAATCCACAGGAATTTGAAGTCAAAAACCTCCAGCCTGATACCTATTACTACTTTGCAATGAAAACCCGTGATAAAGCAGGTAACTGGTCAGACTTATCCAATGTTGTCTCTGCAAAAACCTTACCAAAACCTACCTCAATGTTAGATTGGACAGGAGAGTATAATTTTACATCAGATGCACTTAGGTTAGACTTTGGGACATTAGGAACTAACTTTGTCTATATGGTAAAATATACCCATCCAGAAAATCTCCCACCACCAAAAGGAGAACCTAAAATAATCATTTACAAAGGTACAACACCTATTGGCACTTATTCTACAACTTATGTAAAAGGTACTTTTTCCACAGGTGCAATATATACTTACTCTAAAATCTTTCAGGAAACAGGAGACTATCGTTATAAGTTCTATACTCAAGGGGCAGGAGGTGAACCTACAGTTTTAACTAAAGGTCCAATAGTAACTGATATAGACACCGCAGTACGGGTGACTAATCAAACCGATTCCCAGTTTACTGTCTCGTGGATTACTTCACAACCTGCAGTAGGTTATGTGAAATATGGTAAAAATATCAATGTGTTGGATAACAAATGTTATGATGATAGAGGAGTAGAATTTATTGGTTGCACACATCATGTGACTATTAAAAGCTTAAGTCCAAATGAAGTTTATTATTTTGATGTGGTATCAGATGGCATAGTTGATGATAATTTTGGTAACCACTATACGACAAGGACGGGTAAGTCAATTATTACCTCTGGAAGTGACATAGTTTATGGAGAGGTGTTTAAGCAAGGCGGGCAGGCTATCGCTACAGGTACTATTGTTTACATCGAATTAAAGGATAATGATGGCAAAGGTAGTCCTCTTATTTCAGCACCAGCATCTGCATTAGTACAGGATAATGGTTACTGGATGGTAAATTTAGTCAATTTTAGAACCATAGATTTAGAATCACAATTTGAGTATTCTGCTGACATGGATGTACTTTCTTTATTTGTACCGTCTGCAGATGAAGGAATTGTAAGTAAAATAATTACTACTGAGAATGATTCTCCTGCATTACCAATGGAACTTTGCAAAGATGTAGTTGCACCTTCACCAATAGCTACTCTCCAGGTAATAAAAGCAGGACATGGCTCCATAACCTTAAAATGGCAAGCTACCGGAGATGATAAGAATATTGGCACTGCGGGAATTTATGACCTCAGATATGCTACCTTTACAATTACAGAAACACTATGGGGAATGGCTGATGAAGTTGAATTAGAACCAATACCAGCATCTCCAGGAATTTATCAGGAATTTGAAGTAAAAGGACTCAAACCAGGCACTACTTACTACCTTGGATTAAAGGCAATTGATGAGGTGTGGAATATATCTGAGCTATCCAAAATTGTAGAAGGCTCAACTACACCTGTGATGAAACACTCACCTACTCTTGAATGGGTAGGTGGAGGAGAGTATCTTAAAGATGGTGTTTATCCAAATCTCGGGAATATAGATATGGAATTTACCTTTAAAGTAAAATATGTTGATTTAGATAATGATGAGCCCAAATCAGATGAGCCAAAGGTAATTATTTATAAAGATGGGAAGCCTGTTGGGACATACTCTATGAATTATATAAAAGGAAACTATTCTACTGGGGCAACCTGTACATTTTCAACATTTCTCTCAGCTATTGGAACATATTCTTACAGATTTTTCGTTACAGATGCCTCTGGTACACCTACTTTCATTCACGAAGGTCCGGTAGTTACTGACATTCCATATCGTGAGACAAATATTACTGCTACACAGTTTACTATTTCCTGGACTTCAACAACAGAAGAGATTGGTAAAGTCAATTACGACACTAATCCAAATTCCTTAAGTCATTCTGCCAATGATGATAGAGGAGCAGGCTATGTGGATGATACCCATCATGTAACCATTACCGGACTAAAGGAAGATACATTATATTATTACGATGTGGTAAGCGGTGGTGTAGTTGATGATAATAATGGCTTTCATTATAAAGTCAGGACAGGTGCCGATATTATTCCTAATCCTGGGAATCGGTTAGTTCAAGGAGTGGTATATAAACAGGGTAGACTTGAATATGCAGATGGAGCGATTGTTTATATCCAATTACAAGATGTAGATAAAGAAGGGAATTTAGGTAATTCTTCCTGGGCTTCTATTTTAGTAACAAATGGAGACTGGCTGTATAATCTGGTTAATCTTCGAACTGCTGACTTACAATCCTTCTTTGATGAGTATTCTGATGATAAAGATAATCTTTATTTATTTGCAGAGGGTGCTCTTGATGGAACAGATACACAAACTATACACCCAATCAATGGTAATCCAGCTCCATATATGGAGTTATCTCGTGATATTACACCTCCTGGAACGACTACTTTGCTTGCCACTAATCCTACAGCTACTTCCACAACATTAGTATGGGTTTCTGCAGGTGATGATAAACAATTGGGGACTGCTACTTCCTATGACATTCGCTATTCAAAGGGAGTAATAGACAATGATACCTGGATATTAGCTAAACAGGTGGCTAACGAACCCGTCCCGATGGTAGGTGGGACATTGCAACAAATCATAATTACAGGGTTAGAACCAACAACCCTGTATTACTTTGGATTAAAAACCATAGATGAGGCAGGTAATGAATCATTACTTGTAGTTGCAACGATAACTACAAAACCGCATCCACCTCCAAAACTCAAATGGGCAAGTGAAGAAGGGTATCAAGAAGATGGGTTAGAACCAGAAAAAGGGTCTATTGAAACTATATTTACCTACAAAATAGCCTATTTTCATGAGACTAATTTTGCTCCGGAACAAGGTTTTCCTAAATTACATATTTTCAAGGCAGGTAATGAGTTGCAAGATAGCCCATATCCTATGCAAGAGGTTGATTCTAAGGATATAGAATACGCAGATGGTAAACTATACAAATATCTTAAAACCTTTCCTTTACCAGGAACATACACCTACTGTTTTGAGGCTAAAGATACACTTGGAGTATTGGCTAAAGGAACACCAACAACACAATCACCCGGCCCTCAAGTGGGTGTAATACCTACTTTAGTATGGACTAACGAAGAAGGATATAAAGCAGATGGTCTTGAACCAGAAGCAGGTAATCTGGAATGTACCTTTATATATCGAGTAAATTATATCCATAGCCAGAATGTTCCTCCAGCACAAGACTACCCAAAGGTATACATTTATTTAGGGCATGACCAAATACAAAATAGCCCTTTTACAATGGAAGAGGTTAATACCCAGGATACTGACTATACAGATGGTAAACTTTATACCTTCTCAATTTCATTAACTAATGCGGGGAAATACTATTATTTCTTTGAAGCCAAAGATGAAAATGATTTTATTGCTACTGGCAAACCTACGCAGCAAATGACAGGCCCGATGGTTGCAAAAGCCCCTGTGTTATCCTGGGTAGATGAAGAGGGATATAAAACTGATGGCGTAGAACCCAACACAGGAAATAATAGAACTATATTTACCTATAAAGTAAAATATTCAGATGAAGGTAATAGTCCTCCTGATTTATATTATCCACAATTATATGTGCTTCGAGGTGGAGAGATAGTGTATCAAAGGAAAATGTATCGATATGGCGGTAATGATTATATTACTGGGATAGACTACAGCGTTAAATTACCACTTATTTTTGCCAGTGAATATTATTCCTATTACTTTGAGGCTAAGAATACACAAGGTGTCTTAGCAATAGGAACACCTACTATTCCTCATCAAGGCCCTTTAGTTGACGGACCAAACTATCCTCCCAGACTACAATGGCTTGGCAAGGGAGAGTATATATATGATGGTCTTGACCCGGAAACGGGTACTTTTGCTACTACATTTAATTATCGTATTAACTATTCTGATTTGAATGCAGACCCGCCTGCAGAAGGATACCCCATAGTTTCCATATACAAAGGTAATGAGTTTATGGGGACAAAAGGGATGAGTTATCTTTATGGGTCTTTTACATCTGGAGCTATTTATGGAGGAACATATACCTTTGACTCATCAGCTATTTATCAATATCGATTTGAGGTAAAGGATAAAAAAGATGCTCAGAGCTATACCTCTTTTAGAATAGGACCTATAGTTAGTTCTGCTCCTATATTGGAATGGACAGGTGAGGAAGGATATAAATCTGATGGATTAGAGCCAGAGGTAGGCACTATAAACCTGACTATTTTTACCTACAAAATAGTCTATAAAGATACAGATGATGACCCGCCAGACTCTCGTTATCCGGTAGTGCATATATTTAAAGATGGCAAAGAAATATTGGGTAGCCCTTGCAGAATGCGGGCTGTAAATCCCGCTGATTTAATATATGATGATGGTAAAGAATATGAATTAACTAAGAGTTTTGAAGAGCCAGGGTCTTATACTTATCAATTTGAGGCTTATGATTACCTAAGAATTAAAGCTATTGGCATACCAGCGACTGAAATATCGCCAGGGCCTATAGTCAAAAGTGCTCCGACGCTGAATTGGACTTATGAAGAAGGTTATTTTAATGATGGCATTGAACCTGAAGAAGGCATACTCCAAACAATCTTTACTTATCGAGTAAATTATACGGATCTGGATGGAGACCCACCATTGCCTAATTATCCAGTAATACATATCCTCAAAGGAGGGAAAGAAATTGATAATAGTCCATTTGCATTAGAGGAAGTGGATGCAAAGGATATTAATTATAAAGATGGGAAATTATTCACTTACTCATGCACATTACCAGCTGTTGGTACATATTCATATTATTTTGAGGCGTATGACTCCCTGAATATTCATGCTACCGGACCTGCTACTGTGCCCAAGAATGGTCCTTCAATAACTGAGTCTCCAATATTAAAATGGGCAGAAGAAGAAGGTTATATGAATGATGGAATAAACCCAGGCACAGGAACAATATACACCACTATCTTTACATATAAAGTTACCTATAAAGACCCTACTGGTAATCCTCCTGCACGGGAATACCCAAAGGTGCATATCTTACGAGGTGGAGCACCTCAATACCCAGGTGGTCAGTATATGTATATTAAATCAGGTAATGATTATAAAGCAGGAGTTACTTATAGCTTTCAAACTCGCTTTCCAATAGGCAGCAAGCACTATACCTATTATTTTGAAGCAAAAAATAGGAATGACCTGATAGCCCAAGGGCCACCTACTCAAGAGCATGATGGCCCTATTGTCGAAGGGCCTAATTTTAAACCAGCACTATTTTGGCTACACAAAGAGAATTTTATGTCGGATGGTGTTGACCCTGATGTTGGCACTATCGGAACAAAGTTTACTTATCAAATATACTATCAAGATATGAATGGTGACCCGCCACAAGAAGGTTATCCAATGATATACATATACAAAGATGGAATATTGATAACTACTGCAACAATGAATTTTGTTGCTGGAAATTATGTCCATGGTGCAATTTATTCCTACTCTACCACATTACCTCAAAAAGGTGCGTATCAATACCAATTTGCGGCAAAGGATGAACAGGGAGAGAAAGTAGTAACATTTCCCCCTTATTTCCCTATGTCAGGGCCAAAAGTTAGCGGCGCTCCAAAGTTAGAATGGTTGGGGAAAGAAGGGTTTGTTAATGATGGCTTGGAACCAGAGGTGGGTACCAGAGGGACTATTTTTACATATCGAGTAATTTATTTTGATGAGGATAACGAACCTCCTGATGCAAATTACCCTAAATTACAAATCTGCAAAGGTGAAGTAGAGATAGCAGATGTTAAAATGATTGAAGCAAATCCGCAAGATACACAATATGATGATGGTAAAATTTATGAATATCCTAAAATACTTACCCTCTCCGGAACATATACATACCGATTTGAGGCTAAAGATGCAAATGGTATTCAAGCTATAGGAACACCAACAACTTCTTATACTGGGCCACGCGTTGTCTCTATTCCACTTTTAGACTGGGTAGGAATAGGTGAATTTACTTCAGATGGGTTAGACCCAGAGGTGGGAACAATAGGCACTAAATTTACATTTATGATAAAATATATTGATCTGGACAACCTGCCTCCTAAAATAGGCGCTCCTGAAGTACATATTTTCTCAAAGCATCAACCTTATGTATCCTTTGGGATGCAGACAATAGACCCTTTTGACGATGACTATACTGATGGTCGAGTATATGGTATTTCTACTCCACTTCCCCCAGGGACATATACCTATAAATTTGAGGCAGAAAATATTGATGGAGCAAAAGCTACAGGCCAACCTACAATGTGGGAACTTCAAGGACCAAAGGTAAGCACTGCTCCTATATTAAACTGGGTTCAAGAAGAAGGATATTACACTCGAGGGATTAATCCAGGGACAGGAACTAAAGATACACTATTTACATACAAGGTGGAATATAAAGATATTGATAATGAACCACCATTTATATTCTATCCACAGGTTTATATCCTAAGGGATGGGCAGAATTTCCCAGGCAGTCCTTTTAGGATGAATGAGGTCGATACTGAGGATAATAACTATAAAGATGGTAAAGAATATAAGTTTTCCACCTACCTCCTTAATGGTATAAACTATACATATAGATTTGTTGCAAAGGATGCAGAGGGGGTAGAGGCTATTGGCACAGCTACACAGTGGCATAATGGACCGATAGTGAACAATATTCCTGCTTTACTATGGGCGAATATGACAGGGTATACTGAAGATGGACTTGAGCCAGAGGTGGGGACTACTGGTACTGAATTTACTTTCCTGATTAGGTATAAGGATATTGATAATGACCCCCCTGGAACGGGTTCTCCAAAGGTGCATATTTTCAAGGCTAACAGAGTTATTGCTGGAAGTCCTTTTGTTATGACTGCTGTTAATCCGCAAGAGCCTTTTGTTAATGGTAAACTATATAAACTATCAATTACTTTTGAAGAAAATGGCACCTATAGTTACAGATTTGAGGCAGAGGATATTCATGGTAGTCAAGCTATTGGAGAGCCAGTGGAAAATGTATCATACGGACCACAGATAAGTATTCTGCCTACTTTAAGTTGGCTTGGAGAAGGAGACTATGTTAATAGTGGTGTAAGTCCACATCTTGGAACAATTGGTACTGAATTTATTTATATGATTGATTATACAGACCTTGACAATAATCCGCCTTTAGATGATTTTCCAAAAGTGGATATTTTAAGAAATCAAGAAAGCATTCCTAACAGCCCGTTTAAGATGGAAGAGGTAAATCCAGCAGATAGTGATTATACTAATGGTAAACAGTATAAATTGGCTAAATACCTGCCATCAGCAGGGACTTACTCATATAAATTTATCGCTAAGGATAGCACTGGACTTTTAGCCATTGGCACGCCAACTTCTATCAGCCAAGGACCTCTAATTATTGGTACGCCCACTTTAGAATGGATTGGTCAAGAGCCATATCTAAATGATGGAGTTGACCCAGATAACGGAACTACTACTATCTCTTTTACTTTCAAGGTAAGGTATATTGATGTTAATAATTCTTCACCAGACTATGGTTATCCTAAGTTATTTGTATTGATGGAGGGAGAAATATTCCCTCTATACCCGCGTGGCATATCAATGTATCGCAAAGAAGGCTCTAATTATCAGGAAGGGGTAATTTATTCTACTCCACCTGTAAGATTACCATTTGCAAGCACTGCGTATAGTTACTATTTTGTAGCTAAAAACTGTGATGGTAAAGTAGCAAATGGTACCCCTACTACTCCTCAAGCAGGCCCTAATGTAACTGGGAATAATATAAGACCTATGCTGGCGTGGGCTAACAAGGAAGGATATATATTTGATGGGTTAGAACCTGAGGCGGGGACCTCTGGAACAGAATTTACTTATTTAGTGATTTATAAAGATATGAATGGTGATGAGCCTTATTTGGGTTACCCGCTTCTTCATATATATAAAGAGCAAACTTTTGTAGGAACATATACTATGGAAAAACAGTGGGGGACTTTTAATACTGGCGCACTGTATAGTTATACGATTGCTCTTGAGGAGGATGGGAATTATCAGTATAAATTTGAGGCAAAGGATAAATATGGAGAGGATTCTTTCCCATCTTCTCCAACCTATTTTAAACAAGGCCCTAAGGTTGGTGCTCCGCCTAATTTAAGGTGGCTTGGAGTAGATAATTTTCAATCAGATGGCTTAGACCCAGAGACTGGAATAGCATATGAGACAATCTTTACTTATAAAGTGGTATATCAAGATGATGAAAATGACCCACCAGCATCAGGATATCCCAGACTACATATTCTAAACAAAGGTGTAGAGATAGAAAATAGTCCTTTCCAACTCCAACCAGTTGACCCTAAAGATAAAGACTATCAGGATGGTAAGGAATATCAACTTTTTAAAATATTTACATCCTCCAGCTACGAATATACCTACTATTTTGAAGCAAAGGATACCTATGGTGTTTATGCTATAGGTAGTCCTACATATTCAATGAAAGGGCCTGATATAACCGGGGAACCAGTGCTTGCCTGGGTAGGGCAACCTGGCTATATGGTAGATGGTTTAGAGCCTGAAATTGGGACATCAGAAATAAATTTTAGATACCGACTTTCATATCTAAATTCTAATAATGACCCACCCGATACAGACTCACCACGAGTACATATCTTTAAAGCAGGCACTGAAATACCAAATAGCCCATTTACAATGTCAGAAGAAAACTCACAAGATACATATTATGTAGATGGTAAATTATATTATTATGCTATATCTTTGGGGACGGGTGCCTATACTTATAGATTTGCGGCTGAAAGCAATCGGGGTATATCTGCTACAGGAACACCAACATTCATCAAAGAAGGACCGAAGGTAACTTTAGCGCCTGTATTGAGTTGGGTAGATAAAGATGGGTATAGAACAGATGGGCTTCACCCAGAAGCAGGTTCTTCCACTACTCCTTTTGTTTACAGGGTAATTTATACTGATACCGAACCTCCTAACCCAGAATATCCTATGGTACATATCCTAAAAGGGAGAAAGGAGGTAGATGGAAGTCCTTTTGTGATGCAAGAAACTACTCCTGCGGATAAAATTTATGCAGATGGTAAAGAGTATGAATATACCATTACTCTAACCGCTACAGGGAATGATTATGAGTATTTCTTTGAAGCTAAAGATACAATTGGTGTATTTGCAGTTGGAGAGCCGGTTAGCTCAAGACCAAATGCACCAGCAGTAACTGATGCCCCAGTACTAACTTGGGTAGATGAAGACAATTATCGCACAGATGGCATTCATCCTGAACTTGGCACCTGGGGAACTAAATTTGTATATAAAGTTACATATCAGGATGCTAATAATGACCTGCCAGCTCAATCCTTCCCCAAGGTGCATATTCTCAAAGGAGACAGCGAGATTTCAGGAAGCCCATTTACTATGTATGAGGTAAATTCTTTAGATAAAAATTGTATAGATGGTAAAGAGTATTATTTTGTTAAGACCCTTTCACCCACTGCTAGGGACTATACCTATTTCTTTGAGGCGGAGGATGCCTATGGTATCCATGCTGCTGGAGTACCTACACAGAAGAAAGATTCACCGGATGTAAGTAGAGCACCAATATTATCATGGAGTGGCAATCATGGATTTATTGAAGATGGAGTAGACCCAGAGCTTGGCACGCAAGGAACTAAGTTTACATATCAAGTCAAATATTCAGACCCGGATAATGACCCACCATTTACGGGATTCCCGAAAGTGCATATTTATTTAGGTGCTGAACCTATTGAAAATAGTCCATTTACTATGTCGCTACTTAATGATGGGATATATCAGTTTGAAATTCCTTTGCCATTGGGTAATTATTCATATTTCTTTGAGGCACAAGATGACTATCAAATATTAGCAGTCGGTACACCAACTGCCTTTAAATACCAACCAGTAGTAACGGATGCACCAATATTAGACTGGGTGAATGAGGAAGGGTTTAAAAATGATGGGATTAACCCAGATTTAGGTAATACGGATAGTGTATTTACTTATAAGATAAATTATATTGATGTTAATAATAATCCTCCCGCAACCGGGTATCCAAAGGTGGTTATTTTTAAAAAGGATATTGTAATAGGAACATATACAATGGAAGAGGTAACCCCAGAAGATATTACTTATTCAGATGGTAAATTATATTATCGCTTATTCCAATTTAGTGAAAGTAGTTTTGAATACCGATATAAATTTATAGCGGAGGATTATCATGGTATGCAGGCAGTTGGTAAAACCCAACTTATGAATGGACCTCAAGTAAACAACTCTCCAACATTACACTGGACAGGGGAATCTGGATATTATGATGATGGTATTAATCCTAATTATGGGACTACAAAAGATGAATATACATATCGAGTTAAATATGTTGATAAAGATAATCACCCTCCGTATTCAGGTTATCCTAAATTATATATCTATTCTCAAGGAGTACCTATAAAGGGTAGTCCTATTACTATGAATGAAGTAGATAGCCAGGATACAATCTATACAGACGGAAAACTATATACCTTTTCGACTAATAATTTTCAAGAAGGGACATATAGTTATAAATTTGAGGCTAAAGATATTTACCAATATGAAGCTACTGGTAAGCCTACCTCAGTTCAATTTGGCCCATCTATAAGTGATGCCCCTACATTAAATTGGGTAGATGAAGATGGGTTTAGAACAGATGGTGTTGACCCAAATCCAGGCCAGACAACTGACAGATTTACCTATAAAGTACTCTATACCGATATAAATAATGTTCCTCCAGCACCAGGGTATCCAAAGGTTTATATTTATATAGCCGGTATTTTGATACCGCCTGCACATGTACTATCAAAGGAAGGAGTAGGAAATAATTATGCTGAAGGAATAGTATATTCTATTTATGATATTAGACTTCCTTATGCAGGTGAATCGTATAGTTATTATTTTGAAGCCAAAAATAATAATGATGTAACGGCAGTAGGTGTACCAACTATACCTCATTCAGGACCAACAGTACAAGGATTAAATTTTCCACCATTGCTATTCTGGACTGGAGAGAATGATTATAAGGATGGAGTTGAGCCAGATGCCGCCTCTCCAGGAACTGAATTTACATTCCATGTAGCATATATGGACATTAATGTTGACCCACCTGCTTCTGAATACCCAGCAGTACTTATCTACAAGGATGATAAACCTTATGGAAAAGGAACTTACAGTATGAGTTATCTCAATGGAGGCTATTTTAAAGGTGCCACCTATTCTACAACAATAACTTTAAATGAACTTGGAATTTATAAATACAGGTTTTATGCTAAGGATAGCAAAGGGGAAGAGGCAAGAGGACCTTTTATTATGCTTAGAATCGGGCCAAAGATTAGTAACGGGCCTAAATTAGAATGGGCAGGCTCAGATGGCTTTAAATCTGATGGAGTAGAACCGGAGGAAGGAATTGTGCGGGAGACATATTTTACATTTAAGGTAAAATATAGCGACCCGGATGGAGACCCACCAGCAAGCAATTACCCTAAAATTTGTATCATTAATGACAATACTCTGGTTGGGAAAGTCAGAATGGCTATTGAGTCAGGAGATAATTTTAAAGATGGTAAAATATATTATTGCATTTTTAGATTAACAGAGGTAAGTGATAAATACAAATATTACTTTGAGGCTAAAGATACAATGGAAATATTAGCCATAGGAACTCCAACATCTGAACACATAGGTCCAAAGGTAAAGGAAAGACCTCCATCAGCTCCTAACATTAACCAAACATTAGAATATCTTTCTATATTCAATTACCCAAATCCGCATACCGGCAAAACTACTATTTGTGCAAAGACTAATCTGAGTGGTGTCCAGGTAAATATGCTTGTAGAAATATACAACATTGTGGGCGAACTCATCTGGAGAAAAGAAGAGGATGTTGAGTCTATTGATGGTCTGGCAAAAATCGAGTGGCACAGCAAAGTAGCAAGCGGAATATATATTTATAAAGTAATTCTCACTTACAATGGTCAAACAAGGCAAAAGATAAGTAAGATGGCTATAATAAAATAAGCAAATTCCTATCAGTCAAGAATGGTAGGTCTCGTATATCCCGTTCTCTTTTTGCTGCCTCTTTGCTTTTGATGATATCTGAGATGTGGGCTACAGGAAGCTTTTCTACCCAAACCGCCCTTTCCTTCGCTCTATCATAATCCTCTAACCCATCCGGAGCAAAGACCAAGTCTATATCAAACGGACCAGATTTTATCTGGATGAAATCTTTCCCCTGGATGATTGCCTCCTTCGTTTCTTTATCCAACTTAAAGCCCAATTCTATCAAGGCTTCAACAATCCTTCTCCCATTCGTTGATTTTATCCTTAAATCGGCAAGTGACCTCTTCTCTATACCTTTAACCACTTGATATATAAATACTTAACTCATTAAAAAATCTGCAAATTTTTTAACAAAAATACTTGACATTGGTCTCCTCCTATG
>JBFMDD010000001.1:0-7443 GCA_040754115.1 bacterium | reverse complement strand
TCAAATCTCTCATCTATCTTCTCAAGTCTTTCATCTATCTTCCCAAATCTTTCATCAATCTTCCCAAATCTTTCATCCACCTTCCCAAATCTTTCATCAATCAGTTTTCGCAAAGCAGACAGTTCTGAATCAAGATGAAGGATATGGTTAAATTGTGAATGCAATAGTAAAGGTATAGCATTATCTACTGTTAATTTTCCTTCCTCATCAATCTGTTTTCGAGCGGTTTTTACTGCATTATTAAGAAAATTCTGCAAAATATCATCTTCTACCATAATTATCACCTGTTTAAATAATATCACATCTATCTATAAAAGTCAAGTATTTTTTCGAATTTGTCTATGCTTTTATTTACCAAAAAAACATTAGAATTTAATTGACATAGTTTCAAATCTCTGGTATAATTTCTACCTGATGCAAGGAGGTTTGATTAGAATTGATTTCTTTTGAAGAGGCAAAAAGAAAAATATTAGAAAGTGTATCGCCAGTTAAAGAAACTGAGGAAATTAAGGTAATCTCTTCATTAAATCGAGTCCTATCTTCAGATATAATAGCTCCTTTTGATGTTCCACCTCATAATAACTCTGCAATGGATGGCTATGCAGTACGATACCAAGATATTAGTGAAACAGAGGAGGTAAAATTAGAGGTAATTGGTGACTTGCCTGCTGGAGGATATTTTGATAAGGAAGTTGGAATTGGAGAGGCAATTAGAGTTATGACCGGTGCGCCAATCCCTGAAGGTGCGGATACAGTAGTTATTCAAGAGGTAACAAGGCAAGAAGAAAATTGGGTAAGCATTCCACCAAAGGCAGCTAAAAAAGGTGCTAATGTCCGACTTCAAGGCGAAGATATTAGTAAAGGTGAATTGATACTGCAAAATGGTACTCGAATTAGACCACAGGAAATGGGTATGTTAGCATCCATAGGTTATATTACAGTAAATGTATATCGTAAACTAAATATAGCCATTGTTTCTACTGGAGATGAACTTGTTGCAGATGGAGAAAAACTTACACGAGGGAAAATATATGATAGTAATCGCTATAGCTTATTTGGACTATTAACACAACTCGGGGTAGAAATAATTGATTTAGGTATTGTCAAAGATGATAAGGAGGCTCTAAAAACAAAGATTGTAGAAGCAACTCCCAAAGCAGATGCAATTATTACCTCTGGTGGTGTTTCAGTAGGTAAATATGATTTAGTCAAAGAGGTGGTAGGAGAGCTTGGCAAGGTGGAATTCTGGCAGGTGAAAATGAAACCAGGTAAACCACTGTCATTTGGTAAAATTGGTAATTGTTATTTCTTTGGGTTGCCTGGAAACCCTGTATCAGTAATGGTTACCTTTATTAAATTTGTGAAGCCTGCACTTTTGAAAATGACTGGTGGTAAAGATTATGATAAAACTACCCAGTTTAAAGCTACAGCTAAATCACAATTTGCTAAAAAACATGATAGATTGGAATTTGCCAGAGGATTACTTTTGTATGGAAAAGATGGCTGGGAAGTAACTACCACTGGTGATCAAGGGTCCGGTATACTTCGCTCAATGGTATTAGCTAATTGCTTATTGGTAATTTTATCAGACCAAAATGAAATAACAGAAGGCGATGAGGTATGGGTAGAACCGTTAGAATGGATTATTTAAAGTATGTATCAGCAATTATAATTATGAAAAAAAGTAAGATTTTAAAGAGGGTAATTAACAATGGCTACTTTGAATGAGCGGGGAGTAAAACTAAAAGATACAATACCATTGTTGCCATTGCGAGATATTATTGTTTTTCCGCATATGGTAGTGCCTTTATTCGTTGGCCGCGATAAGTCAATTAAAGCATTAGAAAAGGCAATGTTAAATGATAGATTAATTCTTTTATGTGGTCAGAAAAAATCTAACATTAGTGACCCAACAAAGGATGACCTTTATTCCTTTGGGACAGTAGCAGAAATTCTACAATTATTAAAATTACCAGATGGAACTGTAAAGGTTCTTGTAGAAGGTTTAGCAAGGGTAAAGATAAAAACCTACCTGTTTAACAAAGAGTATCTTCAGGTAAAGATAGAGGAGTTAGAAGAAAAATTTCACAACACAATAGAGTTAGAGGCTTTAATCCGTAGTGTTATCTCACAATTTGAAGAGTATATTAACATATCAGGCAGTCTGCCTCAAGAGGTTATTGCTACTATTCTAACTATACAAGATCCCGGTTATTTAGCAGATATCATTACTGCACATCTACCTTTAAAAATGATAAATAAGGAGGAAATATTGGAAATTACTGACCCACAGCAAAGATTAAAAAGACTTGCAATTATTTTAAACTCTGAATTAGAGATATTAGGTATGGAGAGAAAAATTCAAGGCCAGATTAGAAAACAGATGGAAAAATCACAAAAAGAATATTATCTAACCGAGAGACTCCGCGCTATACAAAAAGAATTAGGTAAAGAAGAAGAAATTAGCGACGAAATAAGCGAGTTAAAAAAGCAGATTAAGAAAGCTAAGATGACGCAGGAAGCCCAAGAAAAGGCGTTGAAGGAATTAGATAGATTAAAAAAAATGCATCCTATGATGGCTGAAACGGCTGTTATCCGTAATTATATTGATTGGTTGATTGCATTACCTTGGGATAAACAAACTGAGGATAAATTAGATATAAAAAATGCACATGAGATTTTAGAACATGACCATTATGGGCTTAGTAAAGTAAAAGAAAGAATTATTGAATACTTAGCAGTCCGCAAACTTAAATCAAGCTTAAAAGGACCAATTCTTTGTTTTGTCGGGCCACCTGGTACGGGTAAGACATCAGTAGCTAAATCCATTGCCAGGGCTTTAGGTAGAAAATTTATACGAGTATCTCTGGGTGGAGTACGAGATGAGGCTGAAATTCGAGGACATCGCATGACCTATGTCGCCGCACTACCTGGTAGAATTATTCAATCAATGAAAAAGGTAAATAGTAAAAATCCTGTTTTCTTATTAGATGAGATAGACAAAATGAGTGTAGATTTTAGAGGAGACCCTTCTTCTGCACTATTAGAAGTTCTTGACCCGGAACAAAATTTTGCCTTCTCTGACCATTACTTAGAAGTGCCATTTGATTTATCTTCGGTAATGTTTATTACTACTGCTAATACCCTTTATCCTATTCCACCAGCTCTAAAAGACCGCATGGAGGTATTAGAATTCCCAAGTTATACTGAAGATGAAAAGTTAAAGATTGCACAATTTTTCTTAGTCCCTAAACAACTTGAAGAGCATGGACTGACATCTCAAATATTAACTTTCTCTCCATACGGACTATTAACTATTATTCGTAGATATACTCGTGAAGCTGGAGTAAGGAATTTAGAACGAGAAATTGCCACTATTTGTAGAAAAGTAGCAAAAGAAGTAGTAGAAAATAATAGTAAAAAGCTAAATATTAAAATATCTCAAGCAAATTTACATCATTATCTTGGCTCACCAAGATTTCGTACATCAGAATCTGAAAAAGAAGATGAGATTGGCATTGCTACAGGATTAGCATGGACCGAAGTTGGTGGCGATGTCCTGACCACTGAAGTAGTAATCATACCTGGAAAAGGTGAATTAATATTAACTGGAAAATTAGGAGAGGTGATGAAGGAATCAGGTAAAGCTGCACTTTCTTATATCCGCTCTAAAGCAAAGGATTTTGAAATAGAACCTAACTTCCATAAAAAATTCGATATTCATATCCATATCCCAGAAGGAGCTATCCCTAAAGATGGCCCATCAGCAGGAATTACTATGGCTACCGCATTGATCTCTGCTCTAACCAATAAGCCAGTCAAAAGTGATATTGCTATGACTGGTGAAATTACATTACGAGGTAGAGTACTACCTGTTGGTGGAGTAAAGGAAAAGGTTTTAGCTGCACATCGAGCAGGAATTAAAATGGTTATCTTACCTCAAGAAAATGAAAAAGACCTGATAGATATTCCACAAAAGGTGAGAAAGAAATTAAAATTAACATTAGTTAATAATATGGACGAAGTTCTTAAAATAGCTTTAGCATGAATTATATTGATGTTATCAAATATCTTAACAGCTTAGAAAGATTTGGTATCCAATTAGGATTGGAACGGATAACCAAACTGTTAGAACTTTTAGGCAATCCGCATAAAAATTTGAAATGCATTCATATTGCAGGAACTAATGGAAAAGGTTCTGTTACAACTTTTATTGGCGAGATTTTAAAAAGTGCAGGATTTAAAGTTGGTATTTATACCTCTCCGCATTTTATATCATTTACTGAAAGAATTACTATTAATGGAATTCAAATCCCAGAGAGTCAAGTAGCTGAGATAATCTCCAAAGATATATTACCTGCCATAGATATTCTCACTCGCCATTCGCCCACTGCTCATTGCCACTTAACTCACCCAACTTACTTTGAAATAACTACTGCTGTTGCCTTTACATACTTTGCACAAGAAAAGGTTGATATAGCTGTCTTAGAGGTAGGATTAGGAGGTAGGTTAGATGCAACGAATGTTGTTACTCCATTAGTAAGTGTCATTACTTCCGTTAATTTAGAGCATCAGGATGTATTAGGTAAAAAATTAGAACAAATTGCCTATGAAAAGGCAGGAATAATAAAACAAGGTGTGCCAGTAGTTACTGCTGCTACTCAGCCAGCAGTAATAAAAGTAATTAAAAAAGCTGCCAAACAAAAAAATGCACCATTATACCAGCTTGGTAAAGAGATAAAATTTATAATAGATAAGTATCCTGATTTAAACTCAAATTACAAATTTAAGGTTAAGGGAGTCTTAAAAGAATATCGTGGCTTACAAACTTCACTATTAGGCTATCATCAAATAATTAACGCTACTACATCAATTTCTACAATAGAAATTTTACAAAAACATCATGGATTTAAGATTGCCACGCAAGATATTAAAAAAGGTTTATTAAAGGCAAAAATTCGAGGTCGGTTAGAGTTGATAAAGAAAAATTCAATTAGTTTTCTATTAGATGGGGCACACAACCCTGCATCTGCTTCTCTCTTAAGAAAGGCTTTAAAAGATTATTTTCCTTTCAGGAGATTAATTTTTATCATAGGGATTTTAGATGATAAGGATATAGCTGGAATTATTAGAGAATTACTTTACAAGAATGAAAATCTTTATCGAGTAATTATTACCCAATCTAAAATAAATAGAGCAGTACAACCTGAAAAAATACATCAGGAGGTAAGTAAATACACTGATAAAATCAATATCCTTCCTACAGTAGAAGAAAGTATAAAACATGCAGAATCAATAGCCACTCTTGCTGATTTAATTTGCATTTCAGGGTCTTTATACACCGTTGCAGAGGCAATTGAGGATTTATCTTAACTGTAAAAAGAAAAGAGCAAGAAAATTTAACTTCCTTGCTCTTTAGAAGAGTAGCTTTAAAATCTCTCATGCCCGTCATTATTATGATACCACAAATAATAGAATTTGTCAAGAGTGTTTTTTTGATTTCTTTTTAATTTCGAGAGATATAATAATCCATGCCCATTAATTATTATATCCCTCATGAGTGTGGATGAGATGGGATTTGAACCCACATCAACATGCTTGACGGGCATGAGCTTTCCCAATTAAGCTACTCCCACACATTCAAATTAAATTCTTTGTTTACTCTTCTTCCTCTTCCAATATTTTTACAAATACCTCTACTATTTCAGGGTCAAACTGCATTCCTGCACATCTGTTTAATTCCATTATGGCATCCTGTTTAGATAGCGCTTTACGATATGGTCTATCAGATGTCATAGCCTCATAAGCATCTGCTACTTCTATTATTCGAGCACCTAAAGTAATATCTTCACCTGAAATGCCAACAGGATACCCTTTGCCATCTATTCGTTCATGATGTTGGTGTACCGTAGAAAGAACTTCTTTAGAAAAATCTATCGGAGCTAAAATATTAACACTGATAGTTGGATGTTTTTTCATGTCATTAAACTCTTCTATAGTCAATACGCCTGGTTTTAAAAGTATACTTTCACTTACACCAATTTTGCCTATGTCGTGAAATAACCCAGCTAAGTAAATATCATTCAATCGGTCTTTAGGTAATCCTAATTTACTTGCAATAGCTACTGAATAACTGGCAACCTGTTCACAATGTCCTCTTGTGTAGGAATCCTTTGCCTCAATTGTCTCTGCTAATGATTGTGTTATGCTAATCATTCCTTCCTTTTTTAACACAAATAATCTAATATTCTCAATAGCAATAGCTGCCTGGTCTGCTAAATTGGAAAGAAGGGCTATTTCATCTGAAGTATATTTATGTGGTTGGGTTGAATAAATAGTAATTGTACCTAATACTCTACCTTGAAAGATTAATGGGACTGATAATAACGAGGCAATTTTTTCTTTCTTTGCTCTAATTGGGTCTTCAAGTCGAGAATCTTCCTCAATATTACAGACAAACATAGGTTTTTTTTGTTTGACTGCTCTTCCTACAATACTTCTTCCTACCTTTATCTCTGTTTTTTTAAGATATTCCTTACTTAATCCACAAGAAGTAGTCATAACAAGTGTTTCACCCTTCTCATCCAACAATCTAATAGCACATTTTTTAACTCCCATGGTAGAAGATGCTGCATTTACTATTGACATAAGTACCTTTCTTAAATCCATCGTAGAGATAATAGTCTTATTTATATCAAATAGCCCTGAAAGTTCTATATTCTTTCTATCTAATTGATATTTTTGATGACATAATTCAGATATAAGACCAATAATAGAGAAGAGGTGTATCTTTCGAGCTTCAATATTTTTTTTAGAGATTACATCTATTTGTTCTAAGATAGAGGTTAATTTAGAGCTATCAAGTTCTAATTCATCAGATAATTTTTTAATCTTGGCAGATACCTCTGCGTAAGAAGTAAGTAATCCCTCTATCACTATCGAACCTATTAATCTTTCATCTGCTATTATCGGGGCAACTATGCAAGAAAAACCCGCATGACAGGTTAAAATTCTGGACTTATCTATTTCCTTTTCTTTAGCCCAAAATTCATTGCATCTTTTCCTACCTTCTTTAGTACCTCTAATCAACCTACAAAATTTATTCAATCGGCTAGGTTGAGTATATAATTTACCTTTTGTGTCTATAATTGCCACACCTGTTTCAAATGTCTCTCCTAAACTATCCTGAATTTCTTTAAGTGTAGCACGATTAATCAAATCAGTTAGGTTAGGATAAATTTCATTTTTTGTTACCATTTGCCTAATCTCCTTTCCTTGTTTAATATGTAACCGTTCAGGTGTAATGAAGGGAAAAGGGGAAATAGTGGGAAAAGGGGAAATTTATTTTTATGTAGAGGGATTTGATAGTTGTTCTGGTCGTTCCCACATTATAGTCTTTGCAAAAGTAAGTTCCTCTTTTTGGAGTGCGGTAGCTTGCTTGTG